>JAHJYN010000184.1 GCA_018826885.1 Alphaproteobacteria bacterium
GCGGTCTCACAGTAAAAATCAGAGTAAACGGCAAATAACCATTACTCTCGACGGCTCCTTAACTGCCTGTCGCTAGGGTGATCGTGCAACTCGGGGGGCCAAGCGGGCGACCGTCTCCCCCACATAGCCCGCACAGAACCGATCAAGAGGATATCATGACCAAGTTCATCTCGCGCTTCGCCCAGGACGAATCCGGCGCCACGGCCATCGAGTACGGCCTGATCGCGGCCCTGATCGCCGTCGTCATCATCTCGGCCGTGACCGCACTCGGCACGACCATCAAGACCAAGTTCAACGAAGTCGTCACCGGCATGGGCGGCACCGCCGGCGCCTAATCGCCGACGCGTCTTGAAACCGATCGGGGGCCGGAGCGGCGACGCTCCGGCCCCTTGTCGTTGGCGCCGGCGCCGCGTCAGGGAAACCCCGTTTTAACGCGTGCCGTGCGAGGGTTTGCCCATGGACACACTGACCCTGATGCTGCTGGCGTCCCTGCCCGCCCTGGTGATCATCGCCGGGCTCAAGGACCTAACGTCGATGACCATCCCGAACTGGATCTCGCTGATCCTGATCGGGGCCTTCTTTCCGACCGCCCTGGCGGTCGGTCTGCCGCTCTCGACGGTGGCCGCCCATGTCGGCGTGGCCATGCTGGCCCTGTTTGTCGGCGCCGGCATGTTTGCCCTGCGCTGGATCGGCGGCGGCGATGCCAAGCTGATGGCGGCCTCCTGTCTGTGGCTGGGCGTGTCCGGCTCGGGTTATTTCCTGCTCTGGACGGGCGTGGCTGGCGGCTTCTTCTGTCTGGCGCTGATCTTTGCCCGGTTTCATGCGCGGCCGTTCCTGTTCGGCGCGCCCGGCTGGGTGTCGCAGCTGATGGAGCCCAAGGGCGACATCCCCTATGGCGTGGCCATCGCCGTCGGTGCGCTGCTGGCCTATCCGGCCAGCACCTTGGTGGAGCGCTTCGCCGCCGGCTTCTGAACCGGGAAGCACTTGTGAATCCGGGCTTAGGGGAGCGTTAACTCGCGCCCTTCATGGTCGTTAACGGTCAGGTTGCCCGAGGCATGATTCGGGTCGACCGCTCGCCGCCGGAGACCCTGGATGAAGCCCGCCCGTATCGTCGTGATCTGCGTTGCGGCCATCTCTGCCATCGGCCTGGCATTGGTGGTGCGCACGATGGGCTCGTCCACGGGCCAGCCGACCACGCCCGCCGCTGCTGAATCTCCCGCCGCGCCGACCGAACCGATGGCCAAGGTCCTCGTCGCCGCCAAGGACCTCGAGGCGGGAAGCCGCCTGACCGCCGCCGACATGGTCTGGAAGGACTGGGCCGTCAGCGCGGTCGACGCCACCTTTGTCACCGACGGCACCGTGCCGATCCCTGCCCGGGGCCAGACCGCGCCCGCAGCCCGGAAGCCGGACGGCGCCGTGGCCCGCGTCACCCGCGCCGCCACCGAGGCCGTGACCCAGGCCTCCAAATCCGATTTCGTCGGCGCTGTCGTGCGCGAGACCATTCTCGCCGGCGAGCCGATCGTCGCGCGCAAGGTCGTACCGGCCGGGGACAGCGGCTATATGGCCGCCTATCTGGAGCCGGGCATGCGCGCCATGGCAATCCGCGTCACGGTCGAGACCGCCGCCGGCGGCTTCATCCTGCCGGGCGACCGGGTCGATGTGCTGCTGACGCGCGAGACCAATCTGGCGAACATGGGCGCCCAGGAAGGCGACCGGCCGCGCTTTGCCTCTTCCACCGTGCTGCAGAACGTCAAGGTTCTGGCCATCGACCAGGCCACCAGCGTCTCAGACAGTGAGCAGGCCGTAGTCGGGGCGACCGCCACGCTCGAGGTCCGGCCCGGCGATGCCGAGGCCCTGGCCCTGGCCAAGTCCGAGGGCGAGCTCAGCCTGGTGCTGCGCTCCTACGCCGATACCGGCGGTCCGTCCGGTCGCGTCGGTGCGGCGCCGAGTGCCGAAAGCGGCACGGTGCGCGTCTATCGCGGCGGCGAAACCGAAGTGGTGGTGGTCCCATGAGCCCGATGTCCCGCCTGTTCCGGAGCGGAGGCACAGCCCTTGCGGCTGCGGCCACCGTGCTGCTGACCCTGCCGTTCGCCGCCCCGCCGGTTCAGGCCCAGAGCCGCGAAGTGGTGACCATGGGCACCGGCACGCGCCTTGTCAGCCTGCCGCGCGGCACCTCCATGGCGGTCGATCTGCCCAATGACGCCCGCGATGTGATCGTCTCCAACCCGACGGTCGCCGAGGCGGTCCTGCATACCCCGCGCCGCATCACCATCATCGGCCTCGCGCCCGGCGAGACCGATGCCGTGTTCCTCGATTCCGCCGGTCGCTCGATCCTGACGCTGCGGATCCGCGTCGATGCCGGGGTCAGCGCCCTGCAGGACACCCTGGGCCGCATCCTGCCCGGCACCGATGTGCGGGCCGAAGCGGTCAATGACCGCATCCTGCTGACCGGAACGGTCTCCAGCCCCGGCGAGGCCGACCGGGTCACCCAGATCGCCGGCGCCTTCGTCGACTCGCCGGACAAGATCATCAATATGATGACCATCACCGGCTCGGACCAGGTGATGGTCCGCGCCCGGGTGATCGAGGTGCAGCGCACGGCGGTGAAACAGCTGGGCCTGGACGTCAACGCCATTCTCGACACCGTGGGCGACGGTCTGCAGCTGACCAGCTCGGCCACCTTCGCCGTGGCCGGCAGCCAGCTGGGCGGCGGGACCCTGCGCTACACGGACGCCAACAACGACGGGGAGGGCCTGACCGGCACACTCCGCGCCTTTGAGCGGGCCGGCCTCGTGCGGGTGCTGGCCGAACCCAATGCCACCTCGGTGTCCGGAGAGAACGCGGAATTCCTGGCCGGCGGCGAGTTTCCCGTGCCGGTGGGCCGCGATGACCGCGGCAATATCCTGATCGAGTTCAAGCCCTACGGTGTCCGTCTGGCCTTCCGCCCGATCGTGCTGTCGGGCGGGCGGATCTCGCTGCAGCTGTCGACCGAGGTGTCGGAGCTGACGACCTCGGGCGCCTTCACCCTGGGGGGCACGGCCGACAATGCGCTGGTGATCCCGGCCCTGAACGTGCGCCGCGCCTCCTCGACTGTAGAGTTGCCGTCCGGCGGCTCGCTGATGATCGCCGGCCTGCTGCGCGAGGACACGCGCCAGAATATCGACCAGTTGCCCGTTCTGGGGGACATTCCCGTGGCCGGGGGCCTGTTCCGCTCGCGCGACTATCTGTCGAATGAAACCGAACTGGTGATCATCCTCGAGGCCTATATCGTCTCGCCGACCAGCCCGGATCAGCTGCAGACCCCGGCCGACGGCATGACCATTGCGGGCGATGCCTCGACCCTGTTGTTCGGCCAGTTGACCCGCACCTACGGCCCGCCGCGCCAGACCGGCGACGAGACCCCGGCGCGCTGGGTCGGCCCGGTCGGCTATGTGATCGAATGAGGCCGGACATGACCGCACGCACTCCTCGCACCCTCACTGTCCTGACCGTCGCGGCCGCGGCGCTGGCCCTGTCGGCCTGTGCGGGTGGCGGTGGCGCCGGCGTGGCGCCGCTGACGCCGATTTCTCAATACTATATGCAGGTCGAGCCGGGTCTGGACCGGATTGCGCTCGCGGTTCACGACCACGGCATGTCCGCGAACCAGACGGCGGCCGTCGACGCCCTCGTGCAGCGCTACTGGGCCTCCGGCGTCGGCGGCGTGCTGATCCAGGCTCCCGGTGGCGGCGACGTAGCCGCGGCTGACATGGCCTGGTCGGTCAAATCGGCGCTGACGGCGCGCGGCGTGCCCGAAGCGCGTATCCGCGTCGAGGGCTATGACGCCCCGGATCCGAGGGCGCCGGTGCTGGTCGGCTTCGATATCGTCCAGGCGGTGATCCCCAACTGCGCCGCCGTGAACGGGGCCGGACGCCCGCGCTACACCAATGCCTCGTCGCCGGGCCTCGGCTGCGCGGTGACCGCCAACATGGCCGCCCAGATCGACGATCCGCGCGACATTGTGCGCCCGCGCGCCATGACGCCTGCGGACTCGGGCCGCGCCGCCGTTGTGTTCCAGAACTACCGCGCGGGTCAGCCGACCTCGGCGCCCCAGGACGAACTGGTCAGTGGCCGCATCGCGCGGGCGGTGGAATAGGGCCCGATGAACGCCTCAGCCTTTCCCCGACCTGAAGACGCCTATGACGCGGATCTGGACGAGTCCTTCGATCTCGACATGAGCTATGCCCGCGCCGAGGCACGTGCGCCCGCGGCCGCGCCGGCCCCCGCACCCGTCCACGAGCCGCTGCAGTTCACCGCCCCCCTCGGCAGCGAACCGGCCGCCTTTCCGGCGGCCGCCGTGACTGCTGCGCCATACGGCGGGGGCGAGACCTTCAATCCGGTGGGCGAACTGGTGGCCGGGGCGTCAGCCGCGCTGGCGCCGATCGAACCGGGTCTGCCCGAGGTGGCTTCCAACCCCGGCTATGGCCAGCAGGACACCTCCGGCGTGTCGATCCCGCGGATCGCCATCCACGTCTTCGCCGAGCGCCAGGACACGCTGGCGGCCGCCGACCGGGCCGGCAAGGACCGGCGCATGGCGCGCGCCACCACCCACATTCGCGTGGGTGGCATCCCGGCCGCCATCGAAACCTATGCCCATGAGCCGACCCCGCCGCTGATCATCGTCGAGTGTCTCAAGGACCCCCACAGCCTGCTGGCCGAGATCGACAGCCTGGCCGAGGTCTGCGACGCCGGCACCAAGGTGGTGGTGATCGGGGCCACCAACGACATCCTGCTGTTCCGCGAGCTGATGCGGCGCGGCGTCAGCGAATATCTGGTCGCGCCGCTCCAGCCCCTGCAGCTGATCGCGGCCATCGGCGGCCTGTTTTCCGATCCGGCCCAGCCCTTTGTCGGTCGGTCGATTGCCTTTGTCGGCGCCCGCGGCGGGTCCGGCGCCTCGTCGGTCGCGCACAATACCGCCTATGCGATGAGCGAGCGGATCGGCGCCAATACGGTGATCGTCGACTATGACCTGCCGTTCGGCACCGCCGGTCTGGATTTCAACCAGGACCCGCTGAACGGCGTGGCGGACGCGCTGAGCCAGCCGGATCGGCTGGACGCCACCCTTCTCGACCGGATGATGGTCCGCTGCACCGACAAGCTGAGCCTGTTTGCCGCCCCGGCCACGCTGGAAGCCGACTGGGACATTTCGGTCGAGGCCTTCGAGGAGGTCACCAGCCGGATCCGCGCGACCGCCCCCTTCGTCGTGCTGGACCTGCCGCACATCTGGAGCGGCTGGATGCGCCGCAGCCTGATCTCGGCCGATGAGGTGGTGGTGGTGGCGACGCCCGATCTGGCGTCGCTGCGCAATGCCAAGAACATGATCGATCTGGTCCGTCAGGGCCGGCCCAATGATGCGCCGCCGCGTCTGGTGCTGAACCAGGTCGGCGTTCCGGGACGCCCCGAAATCCCGGCCAAGGATTTTGGCGCGGCGCTGGGCGTCCACCCCAGCCTGATCATTCCGTTCGAGCCCAAGGTGTTCGGCACCGCCGCCAACAATGGCCAGATGGTGCTGGACCTGAACGACAAGTCCAAGTCGGCGGCTGCCTTCCAGACGCTGGCCCAGATCGTCTCCTGCCGTGAAATGCCGGCCGTGGCCGGACCCAAGGCCAAGGGCAAGTCCATCTTCGGCAGCCTGTTCAGGAAAGGCTGACGGCCCCGATGTTTGGCAAGCGCACACAGTCCATGGCCCCCGCAGCAGGGGCCCCGCGTCCGGCCCCCGCTGCGCCGGCCCCGGCTGAGGCGCGCGAGCCCAAACCCGGCATCCAGACCGAGGCCTTTGCCTTCGGCTTCGATGAGGCTGAAGCGGCACCGGCGGTTCAGGCCGCCGAGGCCCCGGCGCAGCGACCGCCATCCGAACATGCGGACCGGCTGGACGCCCTGGCGGCCCGGCCGCAGGCGCGACCGCAAGCCAAGTCCCCGCCGGCCCCCGATCCCGTGCGCGCCAAGGGGCCGGGCCCGCGTGCCACCCCCGCCTTCGAGCAGATGAAGAAGGTCCAGACGGTCACCGAGATCGTCCGCGAGCAGTCCGACTATTATCACGCGACCAAGACGACCATCTTCAATGCGTTGATGAACACCATCGACCTGTCCCAGCTGGCGCAGCTGGACCAGAAGGCGGCGTCCGAGGAAATCCGCGACATCGTCGCCGAACTGGTGGCGATCAAGAACGTCTCCATGTCGGTGGCCGAGCAGGAGCATCTGGTCCAGGACATCGTCAACGACGTCCTCGGCTACGGCCCGCTGGAGCCGCTGCTGGCGCGCGATGACATCGCCGACATCATGGTCAATGGCGCCGGCCGGGTGTTCATCGAGGTCGGCGGCAAGGTGCAGCTGACCAATGTCCGCTTCCGCGACAACACCCAACTGATGAACATCTGTCAGCGGATCGTGTCCCAGGTCGGCCGCCGCGTGGATGAAAGC
>JAHJYN010000026.1 GCA_018826885.1 Alphaproteobacteria bacterium
CGGCAAAGGCCTGCCAATCGCTCTCGACCGTGCCCCAGCCGCCCGAGACGCGGATGGCGAAGGTGGCCAGCGGCTCCAGCCCCATGGCGACCATGGTTTTCGACGGTTTGGTCTTGCCCGACGAACAGGCGCTGCCGGCCGAGACCATGACGCCCTTGAGGTCCAGCGCGATCAACTGTTGCGGGCTGTCCCAGCCCTCGGTGGCGACGAACAGGGTGTTGGGCAGGCGGGGCGCGCCCTCACCCACCACCACGGCGCCCCCGGCCTTGAGGCGGGCTGCGGCGGCGTCGCGCCAGGCACTATGGTCGTGCGCGAGGTCGCGCAGGGCGCACTCAGCGGCCATGCCGAAGGCGGCGATGCCGGGAACGTTCTCGGTCCCGGCGCGCAGGCCGCGCTCCTGTCCCGCGCCGTGCAGGATGCGCACAGCACTGCGGCCCGGGGCCAGCACCAGGGCGCCGACGCCCTGCAGCCCGCCCAGCTTGTGGCCGGACAGGGTCAGGGAGTCTGCGGCCAGATCGGCCATGGAGACCGCGATCTTGCCCGCCGACTGGATGGCATCGACGTGCAACCAGCCGTCGGCGGCGGCGACCAGAGCCTTCGCCTGGGCGATCGGCTGGATGACGCCGCTTTCGTTATTGGCGTGGTGGATGGCGACCATGGCGCGGCCCGGACGCTTCAGCGCCTCGGCCAGCCAGTCCAGATCGACCTGACCATGGGCATCGACCGGCAGCACCTCGACCGGGACGGACGACATGGCCGCGGCCTCGGCGACACAGGGATGTTCGGTGGCCGAAACGATCAGCCGCTCGCAGCCCGCGGCGATGGCGCTGGCCAGAGCCTGGGCATTCGACTCGGTGCCGCCGGAGGAGAAGATGACGGCGCTGGTGTCGGCCCCGACCAGATCGGCGACGCGGGCGCGGGCCGTCTCGATATGGGCGCGGGCGCGGCGGCCCCGGGCGTGGACGGCATTGGGATTGCCGCCCTCGGCCATGATCTGGGTGACCAGCACCTGGACCTCGGGGCGGATCAGGGCCGAGGCATTATAGTCGAGATAGACGGTCATGCGGCGGCTCCGACTCCGGCGCTCGTCACAGGGGCAGCACAGGGGCTTCGGCGGCGGTTGCCGGTGCGGTTCAGCACCACATCTTCCAACGACACCCCGGCCAGATAGGCGTGGATCTCGGCGCCCAGATCTTCCCAGAGATTGTGGGTGATGCAGCGCTCGCCCGAGGCCATGCAGCCGCGCGGCGAGGCGTGGGCGACGCAACGGGTGGCGCGGATCGGCTCGTCGACCGCGAGCACGATTTCGGCGACGACGGTGTCGGCGGCCGCCTTGGCCAGCCGATAGCCGCCGCCCGGGCCGCGCACGCTTTTGACCAGTCCGCAGCGGCGCAGGCGGGCGAACAGCTGTTCCAGATAGCTGAGGGAAATCTCTTGCCGCTGGGCGATCTCGGACAGGGAGACCGAGCGGTCCGAACCGTCCAGGGCGCGACCGTTGCGGGCCAGATCGGCCATCGCCATCACCGCATAGCGTCCCTTCGTCGACAGTCGCATCCCGCACCTTCAAAAATACCGCGCAGAGGCGACGAGGTATGTTAGAACCCGCGCCTTCGCCGCCGCGCCCCTGGGCACCGGCACTTAGAAAGTCCCACTACAGCAGTCAAGTATTCCTCGGCCTGCTGTGACCTTTTGAACCGGATGGTTTGAAGACACATGCCTGAAGTGATTTTGCCGGGTGCCTCCGGTCGTCTCGAAGCCCGCTATTCCCCCGGCAAGCGCCCCGATGCCCCGATCGCGCTGATCCTGCATCCGCACCCCAAGGCCGCCGGCCATATGAACAATCCGGTGGTGGTGACGCTGTTCCAGCTGTTCCAGCAGCGGGGCTTTGCCACCCTGCGCTACAACAGCCGCGGCGTCGGCAAGTCGCAGGGCGAGTTCGACTCGGGCATCGGCGAGCTGGCGGATGCCGCCACCGCACTGGACTGGCTTCAGGCCGAGAACCCCGCCGCCAGCCAGACCTGGGTCGCCGGCTATCAGTTCGGCGCCTATATCGGCATGCAGCTGTTGATGCGCCGGCCCGAGACGGACGGCTTCATCTCGGTGTCGCCGCCGTCCAACATCTATGACTTTTCCTTCCTGGCCCCCTGCCCGGCGTCCGGCCTGTTTCTGCACGGGACGGCCGACACCATCGTGCCGCCGGTCGAGGTCGAGCGCGTGGTCAACAAGCTGCGCACCCAGAAGGGCATCGTCATCGACTATGAGCTGGAGGACGGGGCCACCCACTTCTGGCAGGACCACATCGGTGCCGTCGACCGCCGCGTCGCGGCCTACCTCGACAAGCGGCTGGAAGAACGCCCGGCGTAAGGCCGCTCAGTAGATCAGGAACGCCTCACGGGTTTCCGCCCACGCGACTTCGTCCGGGGTGGCGAGGGAGTCGAGGTCGGCGGGCTGTCCCCCCGCGTCGTCGACCCATTCCCGCAGCGACGGTCCGCCGTTGATCACATCGATCGGTAGCTTGCCGAAGGCGTATTCGTACGGGAAATCCCGCCACAGGTCGTAGGCGGGCCAAAGGGCCCGGATGGCCTTGAAGCCCAGCGCCTGGACCCGCCACGGCCGGAAGGCCGTGTGGTCATAGTGCGGGCCTTCCACATGGATCTGCACGCCGTGGCACAGCTGGCCGACGTGTTTGTGGAAGGTCGGCTGGAACCACATGTCGCGCAGGGCGCACCCTGTCAGCCAGTCGGGTGCCAGCCGCTGCATCTCGGCGATCACGGCGCGGGCGTCGATGTCGGGGGCACCGAACAGCTCCAGCGGGCGGGTGGTGCCGCGCCCTTCAGACAGGGTCGCGCCCTCCAGCATGACGGTGCCGGCATAGGCGCGGGCCATCGAGAGCGTCGGCGCATTGGGGCTGGGGTTGATCCAGGCCCGCTCCAGCAGCGGCCAGCCATGGCCGGGGCCAGCGTCGAGGTCATAGCCCTGCATGGCGATGACGCGGTAATCGACGTCGAGCTTGAAGTGACCGATAAACCAGTGGCCCAGTTCGCCCATGGTCAGGCCGTGACGCATGGGCATGGGACCGGCGCCGACGAAGCTCTCATAGCCGGGTTGCAGCAGAGTGCCCTCGACCGGGCGGCCAGCGGGGTTGGGGCGGTCCAGCACCCAGACCGTCTTGCCATGCGCCTGCGCCGCCTCCAGCACATACAGCAGGGTCGTCACATAGGTGTAGATGCGACAGCCGAGATCCTGAAGGTCGATCAGGATGACGTCGAAGGTGTCCATCCATTCGTCCCTGGGACGACGGACCTCGCCATACAGGCTGAACACCGGAAAGCCGTGCACCGGATCGCGATAGTCCGGGCTCTCCATCATATTGTCCTGCAGGTCGCCCTTCATGCCGTGCTGGGGCCCGAAGGCGGCCGTGATGTCGATGTCCGGACAGGCGACCAGGGCATCGATCGCATGGGTCAGGTCTTCCGTCACCGAGGCCGGATGGGCCACCAGCGCGACGCGGCGGTCCTTGAGCGGGGCCCGCAGTTCCGGTTCGGACAGCAGGCGGTCGAGACCGGTCTTCATGAGAGCTCCAGCACGAACGAGTCGGGATGATGAAAGTCGGGCTTATCCGACGGATGCGCCAGCGCCCAGTAGCTGAGCGAGCCGTCGGTCGACTCGATCACGGCGGAGAGGCCGATTCGGTCGATGTGAGGCCACTCGGGCCAGTGGAGGATGGCGTCCAGCTCGAACGCGTCACCGGCTTGTTCAGACCGGATCACCTGGACGTGCCCCTCGAGGTTCCTCCCGCCTTCACGATAGCTGCTGAAGTGGTAGGCAGCCCACTGTCCGGACGGCGCGATGTTGAATTCGGCGTAGCTGCCGTCACGACGCTGCGCGAAGACCTCAAAGCAGGTCGTGCGCCAAAGTCCGTCGGCTCGTCCGAGATCAGGGTCCGACTCCGCCAGCGGGTTGGCCTTCTTGCCATTTCTGTTCGCGAGAAAGGCTGCCGCATAGTCGGCGCCGCGCCGAGCATGGGCGGCTGCAATCGAGTCCAGCCATTCTGGAAGCATGACCCGGCCTCCGAAACCGCTCAGCCGAAAGCTGACATGGGTCCAGCTTCGCCCTTCGATATCGAACTCAACCTTGATCGCTTCCGGGTTACGAAAGCCGGGCTCGCCGAAGGCGGACAGGGCAGCATTCAGGATCATGGTTGCGCGCTCGGTTCGCCTAGCCAAATGTCCGTGCTACACGCCCCTTCCCTTCCCCGCCAAGCCTTAAGCCCCATGACCGATCACGCCTTTCAGTCCGACTTTCTCAAGACGCTGCGGGATCGCGGCTATATCCATCAGGTCACTCATCCGGACGAGCTGGATGCGGCGGCGCGGTCGGGCGTGGTGTCGGGCTATATCGGCTTCGATGCGACGGCGCCCAGCCTGCACGTCGGCTCGCTGATCCAGATCATGATGCTGCGGCGGCTGCAACAGGCCGGACACCGCCCCGTGGTCCTGATGGGCGGCGGCACGACCAAGGTTGGCGACCCGACCGGCAAGGACGCCAGCCGGCCCCAGCTGACCGACGCGACGATCCAGTCGAACATCGCCTCGATCCGCACGGTGTTCGAGAAATTCCTGACCTTCGGCGACGGCCCCACCGATGCGGTCATGCTGGACAATGACGCCTGGCTGTCGGGCTATGGCTACATCCAGTTCCTGCGGGACTTCGGCACGCATTTCACGGTCAACCGGATGCTGAGCTTCGACTCGGTCAAGCTGCGACTGGAACGCGAGCAGCCGATGACCTTCCTCGAGTTCAACTACATGCTGATGCAGTCGGTGGACTTCCTGGAGCTGAACCGTAGCCATGGGGTCACCCTGCAGATGGGCGGCTCGGACCAGTGGGGGAACATCACCTCCGGCGTCGATCTGGTGCGGCGCGTGGACCAGAAGTCGGCCTTCGGCCTGACCACGCCCCTGCTGACCACGGCCTCGGGCGGCAAGATGGGCAAGACCGCCCAGGGCGCCGTGTGGCTGAACGCCGAACAGCTGAGCCCCTATGACTACTGGCAGTTCTGGCGGAATGTGGACGATGCCGACGTCGGCAAATTCCTGCGCCTGTTCACCGACCTGCCGCTGGACGAGGTCAACCGGCTGGAGGGTCTGCAGGGGGCCGAGATCAACGATGCCAAGAAGGTGCTGGCCGATCAGGCCACCACCATGCTGCACGGCGCGGCCGAGGCGGAGAAGGCGCGGGCCGCCGCCGAGGGCGCGTTCGAGCGGGGCACGCTGTCAGCAGATCTTCCGACTGTCGAACTGCCCCGTGACGAGGTGATCGGGGCGATGGTCGCGGCGGTGACCACCCGAGCGGGCCTGACGGCCTCGAACGGGGAAGCGCGGCGCCTGGCCCAGGGCGGTGGCCTGCGACTGAATGACGAAGTGATTGCGGACGGAGCCCGGCATATCGAGGCCTCTGACGTGGATGGCGGCGTCGTCAAACTGGCCGCCGGCAAGAAGAAGATCGTTCTGGTGAAACCTGTCTGAGGAGACCGATATGTCCGAGCTTGAAGGCAAAGCCGTTCCGGCATTTGACATGCCGACTGCCGACGGGGACCGGGTGAGTGCCGGGTCCCTGAAGGGTGCGCCCTATGTGCTCTACTTCTACCCCAAGGCGGACACGCCCGGCTGCACGACCGAGGGCAAGGACTTCTCCGCCCTGATGGCCGAGTTTGCCGCCGCGGGCGCCCGGGTGATCGGCGTGTCGAAGGACACGGTGAAGAAGCTGTCGAATTTCAAGGCCAAGCACGACCTGACCGTCACCCTTGCCTCGGACGAGGACGAAAGCGTCTGCGCGGCCTTCGGCACCTGGGTCGAGAAGTCGATGTATGGCCGGACCTATATGGGCATCGAGCGCGCCACCTTTCTGGTCGATGCCGAAGGCGTGGTCCGCAAGCAATGGCCCCGCGTTAAGGTCAAGGGTCACGCCGAGGAGGTTCTGCAAGCCGTTCGCAGCTTGTAGATTCGCGGATTGTCAGCGTGGCGATCAACTGTACGGCATCTGACACAAGGCTGGTGCACTCCAGATTCGCGAATGCACCCACGACGCGAAAACCCGGTTGGTTGACCGTCGTTATTCTCCGAATACGATTCCAAAGAGGGTTAATGCTTCCCTAACGGGCTTGAAGCTGTGCGGACGCTGGCGCATAAAGCCTGCGTTCGGGGGTGTAGCGTATGCGCGACGAAGCGAATTCAGCCCGGCCAGGATGGCTCCAGCGGTGGTTTCCTGTCCGATACATCTATCTTCGCACGGGCGATGAGGTGCAGGCCTACGCCCTGACGGCCCGTCGCCAGATCCTGATGGGGGCAATGGCCGTCGTACTGGTCAGCTGGGGCGCGATCGCCAGCTGCGGCTTTATCCTCGACATGGTCGGCGTCAGCCGGGCCGAGCGCGCCGTCGCCCAGGCCCGCGCCACGTCCGAGCGCGTCAACGCCGACCTGCAGGCCCGCCTCGAGACCGCCGTGGTTCGGATGACCGCCAGCACCGGCTCGCTGGAGGAAATGGCCCAGATGGTCGAGCGGCGCCACGCCGCCCTGACCCAGGTGATGGGCACCTTCCGCGGCGTGGACGGCGCCGAACTGGAACTTCAACCCGTCGTCATGAGCGACTCCGACAGCCGCACGCCGATCGAGCGCATGGCCGCGGTGCGCATGGATCAGGAGCGTCTGATCGCCCGCGCCGAACAGTTCGCCGAGACGCGGGCCGAGCGGCTGCGGCTGGCCTTCCGGCTCGCCGGGCTGAACCCCGCCGCCTACATCGGACAAGGAACCTCGCTGGGCGGGCCGCTGATCCAGGCGGATGATCCGAGCGCCCTTGCCGCCATTCTGGATGTCGATGAGCCATTCGCCGCCCGCATCCTCAGCGCCACAACCAATCTCGGCGACATGCGCGCCCTGACCGATGCGTCCGACGGCCTGCCGTTTGCCCGCCCGACGCAGGCGCGGACGACATCGGGCTTCGGCGTACGGTTCGATCCGTTCAACGGTCGCCCTGCGCTGCATCAGGGTCAGGACTTCGCCGCGCCGCTGAATACGCCGATCTATTCGACCGCACCGGGGGTGGTGTCTTTTGTTGGCGTTCGTTCAGGGTATGGAAACACCGTTGAGATAGACCACGGGGGCGGTTTCAAGACGCGCTATGCCCATCTCAACTCGGCGTCCGTTCAAATCGGGCAGCGGGTCGCGCTGGGTCAAAGAATCGGGGCCATGGGTTCGACCGGACGGTCGACCGGTGTGCACCTGCACTATGAGGTCTGGATGAATGGCCGCGCCCAGAATCCAGCCCGCTTCATGAAAGCCGGAGATTATCTTGTTCAATAAGTCGAAGTCCCCCGCCAAACCGTCGTCGGTGCCGTCGATCCCGCCGCTGCCCGACATGCCGCAGGCCCCCCAGAGCTCGCAGCCGGCACAGGCCCCCTCGGCCCAGCCGCGCCAGCCCGCGCCGCAGCCGCAATCGTCGGGCCGCAATCTGTCGACCCTGTCGGCGGACCTGCGGTTCGAAGGCAATATCTCCGGCTCGGGCGATCTGCAGGTTGACGGCCAGATCAAGGGAGAGGTCAAGGTGGGCCGCCTGATCGTCGGCGAGACCGGCGCCATCGAAGGCAGCGTCAATGCCGACTATGTCGAGGTGCGCGGCCGGATCGTCGGCGCCGTCTCGGGCAAGCAGGTCAAGCTGATCTCGACCGCCTATGTCGATGGCGACATCACCGCCGAACAGCTGTCGATCGACATCGGTGCCTATTTCCAGGGCCGCTGCATCCAGGGCAGCCGCAACGCCGCCCCGGCCTCGGCCCCGCGCCCGTCGCCCCAGCCCGCCGTGGCCGCCCAGGCGCCGCAGCCGGTGCCCCAGGCCGACACGCCGCAACGCATCGACATGTCGTCCAACTAGCGGCGACGAATTCGAGGGATACCAAAACGGGGCCTTGCGGCCCCGTTTTTTTATATCAGCTGTCGGCGCCTTCGCGGGTCTCGCCGACCCGGGCTGCCAGCGCGGCCCCCATAAAGGCATCCAGATCGCCGTTCAGCACACCGTCGGTGTCGGAGGTTTCGACATTGGTCCGCAGGTCCTTGACCATCTGGTAGGGCTGCAGGACGTAGCTGCGGATCTGGTGGCCCCAGCCGATGTCGGTCTTGGCGTCGGCCAGCGCCTGGGCGGCGGCCTCGCGCTTTTGCAGTTCCAGCTCGTACAGGCGCGCCCGCAGCATCTTCCAGGCCTGCTCGCGGTTCTGGTGCTGGGAGCGACCGGCCTGACAGGCCACGACGGTGTTGGTCGGCACGTGGGTCAGGCGCACGGCCGAGTCGGTCTTGTTGATGTGCTGACCGCCGGCGCCGGACGCCCGATAGGTGTCGGTGCGCACATCGGCCGGGTTGATGTCGATCTCGATCGTATCGTCGACGACCGGCGACACCCCGATCGAGGCGAAGCTGGTGTGACGCTTGGCGGCGGCATCATAGGGGCTGATGCGGACCAGCCGGTGCACGCCCGACTCGGACTTGAGCCAGCCATAGGCGTTGGGTCCCTCGATCAGGATGGTGGCCGACTTGACCCCGGCCTGCTCGCCGGATTCCTCGGCCTCGATCGTGACTTCATAGCCGTGCGCCCTGGCCCAGCGGCTGTACATGCGCAGCAGCATGCCGGCCCAGTCGTTGGACTCGGTGCCACCGGCACCGGAGTTCACTTCCAGATAGGCGTCGTTGCCGTCGGCCTCGCCGGACAGCAGGGCCTCCAGCTCGGCGCGGGCGGCGCGTTCCTTGATGGTCTTCAGGGAAGTGACCGCCTCCTGCCAGGTGGCCTCGTCGCCTTCCTCGTCGGCCATTTCGGAGAGCATGACGCCCTCTTCCAGACCGGTCTCCATCTCGCGCACCAGATTGATCTGGCTTTCCAGTTGCGAACGTTCGCGGCTGACTGCCTGGGCCTGGGCAGGGTCATCCCACAGGGTCGGGTCCTCGACCCGGGCGTTCAGCTCGTCCAGTTTCCGTAGGGCGACATCCCAGTCAAAGACGCCTCCTGAGCAGAGCCACGCTCTGCTCGATGTCAGCCTTCAAGGCCTCGACATCCGCTCTCATCGCCTACTCCTGCGATCTGA
>JAHJYN010000185.1 GCA_018826885.1 Alphaproteobacteria bacterium
CCCCAACCCCCTCTCCCAATGGAGAGGGGACTTAAGAATGGGGTTCATCACAGCGGCCACAGCGAGGGCACGGCGACCACAGCGGGGCAGCGTCAGGACTCAACCGCGCCGTGCTCGCTGTGAAGCCCCGTGGTCGCCGTTATGAACCCGCTTCGCGCGCTTACCCCCGGAACAGCAGGCTGCCGTCGCCGTAGGAGTAGAAGCGATAGCCGGCTTCGACGGCGTGGGTGTAGGCGGCCTTCATGGTGGCGGTGCCGGCGAAGGCCGAGACCAGCATGAACAGGGTCGATTTCGGCAGGTGGAAATTGGTCATCAGCACATCGACGGCCCGGAAGCGGTAGCCGGGGGTGATGAAGATGGCCGTGTCGCCGTGGAAGGGGCCGATCACGCCGTCCTCGCCGGTCGCCGACTCCAGCAGGCGCAGGGAGGTGGTGCCGACGCACACGATCCGCCCGCCATTGGCGTGGACGCGGTTCAGGGCCTCGGCCGTCTCTTCTGACACCGTGCCCCATTCGCTGTGCATGCGGTGTTCCGACAGGTCGTCGACCTTGACCGGCAGGAAGGTGCCCGCGCCAACGTGCAGGGTGACGGCGTGCGTGCTCACGCCCTTCGCCCGGATGGCGTCCAGCAGGGCGGAGGTGAAGTGCAGGCCCGCCGTCGGCGCGGCGACCGAGCCGTCATGCGCGGCGTAGACGGTCTGATAGTCCGTGCGGTCGCGGTCGTCCTCGGCCCGTTTGGCGGCGATATAGGGGGGCAGGGGCATGACCCCGATGTCGCGGATGGCGTCGTCCAGCGCCGGGCCCGACAGGGCGAAGCGCAGGGTGACGAGCCCGTCCTCGCCCTTGGACACCACCGTGGCCTCCAGCCCGTCGGCGGTCAGGGCGAAATCGCGCTGCGAGCCGAAGACGATGCGATCTCCCGGCTTGATGCGCTTGCCGGGCTTCATGAAGGCGGACCAGACGTCGGGCGCATCGCGGTGGTGAAGGGTAGCCTCGACCGCCACGCTCAGCGTCTCACCCTCGGGGCCGGTGCGGTGACGGCTGCCGGGCATGCGGGCGGGGATGACGCGCGTGTCGTTGAACACCAGGGCGTCTCCGGGGCGCAGGAAGTCGGGCAGATCGCGCACGATCCGGTCATCGAGGCCGCCGTCCTGCACGACCAGCAGCCGGGCGGAATCGCGCGGCTCGGCGGGGCGGAGCGCGATGTGATCCTCGGGCAGGTGAAAGTCGAAATCGGCGGTCTTCATGAGGCGGCGGTTTTGGTCACGGCGCTGCGGTCGGGTCAAGCGGACGGCGCCGATAACCTTAAGCGTTATTTCAGGCGTTTCGGGCAAGGTGGGGTCCATGAGCTTTACGCTTCCCATGCTGGCCGACGGGGCCCCGCTGACCGCCTGGGACAGTTTGCGGCGGGCTGTGTGGCTGTTCGACCCGGACACCTGTTTCGGCGTCTATGCCAACCGGACGGCGCTGGCCCTGTGGGGCGCGGCCGATCTGGACGAGTTGCTGTCGCGCGATTTCTCCAAACTGTCGCCCGCCGTCCGCGCCCGCACGGACCGCCTGAAGTCAGTCACCGCAGGCGGCGAACAGGTCGAGGAACGCTGGACCTTCTATCCCAACGGCGAACCCCTGACGGTACAGGCGCTTATCTCGACCGTGGCGCTGGACGACGGCCGCGAGGTGCTGTTGTTCGAGGCGACAGAGGCCGATGTCGGAGCCGAGGAGCGGCGGGCGGTCGAGGCGCTGCGCCATTCGGCGGGGCCGGTCGGCCTGTTCGATGCCGCGGGGGCTGTGCTGTTCGCCAACCCGGGGGCCTTCTCGGCCTATGGCGAAGGCAAGGGCCTGGTTGACCGGTTCGAGGATCGCCGCGCCGGTCAGGCCGTTCTGGATGCCGCGCTGGACGAGCGGACGACGGCCGAGGTGCACCGCATGGTGACGCTGAAGGGCCTGCGCTGGCATCATATCGATTGCCGACCGGTGCAGGATCCGGTGACGGGCGCCGTCAGCGTCCTCCTGAATGAGCGCGACGTGACCGACCGGGTCGAGGCCGAGGCCGCGCGTGCCGCCGCCGAGCAGAAGGTCGCCATGGCCGAGGCGCGGCAGCGATTCCTGAGCGACATGTCGCACGAGCTGCGCACGCCGCTGAATGCCGTCATGGGTTTTGCCGATGTGCTGGCGCGGGCCGGGCTGACCCCTGATCAGGCGGCGCACGTGGCGCGGATCACGGCCGCCGGTGAGGCCCTGCACACGGTTGTCGAACAGATGGTCGACCTGTCGCAACGCGATGACTGGGGCGGTCCGATCGATATGGACGCCCTGATGCGGCCGAAGGCGCCGGCGGCGGCCCCGCAAGGACCAGCACCAGTGGTCGAGGATTCGCCCAGCGACGACGAAGGCGAAGGCCGGGCCATGGTCGTCCTCTATGTCGATGACAATGAGAGCAACCGTGTGCTGGTCTCGACCCTGCTGACCGCCCAAGGCGTGATCTGCGAGACGGCAGACGACGGGGCCCAGGGCGTCGAGGCCGCCCGGCGCGGAGGCTGGGACGTGATCCTGATGGACATCCAGATGCCGGTCATGGACGGCGTCGAGGCCAGCCGTCGCATCCGCGCGCTCGGCACCGAGGTCGCCGCGACGCCGATTATCGCCCTGACCGCCAACACTCTCGCCGAACAGCTGGAAATCTATTTCGCGGTCGGCATGGACGACTGTATCGCCAAGCCGCTCAACGCCGCCGAGATGTTCGACAAACTGTTCACCCAGGCCAGCCGCCCCTGGCGCGAGGAGTGGGCGGAACAGGGGGCAGTCGCCGCCTGATCACCGCGCGGGAGGATTGCGCTCCAGATCGGCGATCAGGGCATCCATCTCGTCGATCTCCCGGCGCTGGGCTGCGATGATCTCGTCAGCCAGCTGACGGACGCGCGGGTCGCGGATATTGGCGCGCTCGCTGGTCAGGATAGCGATGGAATGATGCGGGATCATCGCCCGCATATAGGCCACGTCGCCAACCGTCGCCTGACTGCGGACCAGCCACAGACTGCCAGCGAACACGATCACTGCGCCGCCGACGATGGCCAGATTGACGGCCCGCTGCTTGTACATGCTCCACATGAAGCCCAGCATGACGACGGCCATGGTCGCCCCCATGATCAGGGCCATGTAGAGGCGGGTTTCGCTGAAGTGGACGTGGCTCCACTGCCAGGTGTTCAGATACATCAGGCCGTACATGATCACGGTCGAGGCGGCGATCATGGCGGCGAAGCGGCGATAGGTCATCGGACGGTCCTCCATTTCTGTGGTGAAGGAACAATGGTCGCCGCCCCGGTTCGATCCCGCTGAACCCCCGGCGCCGCCGGGAGTTCACCAGCCATGCGACATCTGAATCTGCTGCCCTCACTCGCCATCGGAGCCGTTGCCGGCTCGCGGTCCATGACTCCTGGTGCCCTGATTGCGGGGGCCGCCCTGACCGGTCTGAAGACGCCCGGACGACCGGCAGGTATGGGTAGCCGCGTGGGCAAGGTCCTGGCGCTGGTCATGGGTCTGGGCGAGTTGCTTGGCGACAAACAGCCGTCCGCACCGGATCGCACCGAGCCCGGGGCCCTGATGGCCCGGGCCCTCAGCGCCTGTATGGCCGGGATGGCTCTGGCGCCCCCGGGCCGCGAGCGGCTGGGTGGGCTTCTGGCTATGGCGGCGGCCGTGCCGTCGGCGTTCCTGGGCCTGAAGGCGCGATCCCGGTGCACCGAGGCGGTGGGGCCGGTGAAGAGCGCGGTCATCGAGGATGTGGTGGTGGTGCTTGGCGGGCTCGCCTGCGTGATCAGTGCGGCGCGGATCAACCGGTAGCCCCCTCTGCCGTTGACCAACGCGCTCCGGCGGGTCAAACGCTGGGCATGCTTCAGAACCTTGAACCCCTCGCCCGTGAGGCCCGCTCGTGGCCGTTCGAACAAGCCCGCAACCTTCTGGCCCATGTGCTGAAGAAGCGGCTGTCGGACGCCGAGCTGAATGCCGCGCGGCTGCTGATCGATGCGGGCAAGGCAGATGAGGCGCTGGCGACCTTCGAGGCGCTGCAGCGGCCGGTGATCTTTGAGACGGGCTATGGTCCCTCGGGCCTGCCGCACATGGGCACCTTTGGCGAGGTGGCGCGCACGACCATGGTGCGCAATGCCTTTCGCGCCCTGACTGGAGACCACTGGCCGACGCGGCTGGTGGCGTTCTCGGACGATATGGACGGCCTGCGCAAGGTGCCGGACGGGATCCCCAACCCCGAGCAGTTGCGCGAGGACCTGCACCTGCCCCTGACGAAGGTGCGCGACCCGTTCGGGACGCACGACAGCTTCGGCGCCCACAACAACGCCCGTCTGCGCGCCTTCCTCGACAGTTTCGGCTTTGACTATGAGTTCATGAGCTCGAGCGAGCAGTATCGCTCGGGCCGGTTCGACGAGACCCTGCTGCGGATGCTGGAACGCTATGACGCGGTCATGGCCATCATGCTGCCGACCCTGGGCGAGGAGCGCCGCGCCACCTATTCGCCCTTCCTGCCGATCAGCCCCGTCACCGGCCATGTGCTGCAGGTGCCGACGCTGGAGCGCAATGTCGAGAAGGGCACCATCGTCTTTGACGATCCGGCAGGGGGCCGCACCGAGGTGCCGGTCACCGGCGGCCATGTGAAGCTGCAGTGGAAGCCCGACTGGGCCATGCGCTGGACCGCTCTGGACGTCGACTATGAGATGTCGGGCAAGGACCTGATCGAGAGCGTGCGTGAGGCGTCCAAGATCTGCCGGGCGTTGGGCGGCACCCCGCCCGAGGGCTTCAACTATGAGCTGTTCCTCGACATCGAGGGCAAGAAGATCTCCAAGTCCAAGGGCAATGGCCTGACGATGGACGAGTGGCTGCGCTATGGCACGCCGGAGTCGCTGAGCTGGTACATGTTCCAGTCGCCGAAGTCGGCCAAGAGCCTGCACTTCAACGTCATTCCGCGGGCCATTGACGACTATCTGAGCTTCATCGACCAGTATCAGGCGCAGGAGCCGGCCAAGCAGATCGACAATGCCGTCTGGTCGATCCATGCGGGCGCCCCGCCCAGGGTCGCCAGCCCGGTGTCGTTCAGCCTGCTGCTGAACCTGGTGGGTGTGGCCAATGCCTCGACCAAGGACCAGCTGTGGGCCTATTTCGCCAAATATCTGCCGGACGCCACGCCGGAGAATGAGCCGACGCTGGATCGGCTGATGGGGCATGCGCTGAACTATTACGAGGACTTCGTGAAGCCCTCGAAGACCTATCGTGCCCCGACGGAGCAGGAGAGGGCGGCGTTCGAGGATCTGGCGGCGCGGCTGAAGGCCCTGCCGGCCGATACGACCGACGGCGAGGCCATCCAGGCCGAGGTCTATGCGGTGGGCAAGGCGCACGACTTCCAGCCGCTGCGCGCGTGGTTCGGGGCGCTGTACGAGGTGCTGCTGGGCGCGTCCCAGGGCCCGCGCTTCGGCTCCTTCGCCGCCATCTATGGCCTGCCGCAGACGATTGAGCTGATCGAGAAGGGTGCCCGGGGCGAGCTGGCGGGGTAGCGCTCAAGCAGCGAGCGACCGCGTCGCGAGCGATAGCGCGTCAACACTCATGAACCGAAAACAACGATCCGTTCACGGGAGCCTTTCGCTGCGGCTGCGCATTTTCATGACACGACCCCACTGAAGGAGTGAGTCATGTCGAAGATGATCAACAGAGCTTTGATGGCCGGCGCGGCCCTTGTGGCCATGTCGGCGGTGCCCGGTATCGCCAGCGCCCAGTCGGCCAACGGCATCACCAACTGCGACGCGCCCGGCGGCAGGCAACAGACCGGCGCCGTGATCGGCGGCGTGCTGGGCGCCCTCGCCGGCAGCCAGATTTCGGACAATGAGCGCGAGCTCGGCGCTGTGGCCGGTGCGGCCGCAGGGGCTGCGGCGGGCTCCTATATCGGCTGCCAGCAGCAGCGCGAGCGGGCCCGACAGGCGCCCCAGGCGCAGCAGGGCTCGGCGACCGTGCGGGCTACCAGCAATCTGCGCGTCCGTTCGGGCCCCGGCACCAACTATCGCCAGATCGGCAGTCTGAGTGCCGGCCAGTCGGCCCAGGTGGCCGGCTCTGAAGGCGAATGGGTGCAGCTGACGAACGGCGGCTGGGTCAGCGCCCATTATCTGACCTACTGATCGCCGGACAACGGTAGAATGAGCGGGGCGCGTCCAGAGAGGGCGCGCCCCGTTTGCATACGCCTACTGGCTGACCCACAGGATGCGCCGCACCCAGGCCAGATCGCTGCGTGGCACCTGACGGGCCGGGAAGTCCGGATTGATCGACAGCAGGGTCAGGCCGGACGCATCGGTGCGCTCCACCTCCTTGACGAGAGTCTCGCCCGAGCGGGTGCGCACCACCACCCGGTCGCCGCGTCGCACGGGTCGCGGCTCGGCATCGACGATCAGCTTGTCGCCGGGGCGATATAGCGGCGCCATGGACTCGCCCGACACCTCAAGGCTGTACAGCCCGTCGCGCGGCTGGGGCAGGTCGGTCTCCAGCCAGCCCTCACCGGTCGGCAGTCCCGCCTCGTCGAAAAAGCCGTCCTGACCCGCCTGGGCCAGGCCCAGCAGGGGCACGGCGGTCGGCGGTTCTTCGGCATCTTCGGCCAGGCGGGCGAACTGGCCCAGCGACAGGCCACAGACTGTCAACACGCGCGTCAGGCTCTCGGTGGAGGGCCAGCGCGGCCGACTTTCAGGCGGAGGCCCCAGACGTTTGGAGGGGTTGAAGGCGGTCGGATCCAGCCCGGCCCGCCGCGCCAGCGCCGACGCCGTCAGCCCCTCAGCCTGCGCCAGCCGGTCCAGCCCCCGCCATATCTGCACATGAGTGAGCGGCACATCAGCCCTCCGCGCGAATCAGACGCACAGAGTATAGGAAAATAAGCCCAATTATGCACTAAGCATACCGAGAAAAAGATGAACGATTCTAGCGTTTACGGGCACGCCGAGAAAGTCACACTTGGCGCTGGAGAGCTTGGGCGGGCGATAGACGTGGCCCTTGAAGCCTATTGGGACGGCCCCTTGATGGCCCCGACGAGGAGTGGGTTTATCGCGCTCGTGCTTCGAGAGCTTGCGTTAGATCAAACCGAAGCTTGTTGAGCCGGTCGAACATTCGCAGCTGATTCCCTGCGTATGCCAGCAAGGTTGAAAACGTCTCCGTTTTCGGCCTTTGGCCCGGCGTCCGCTGGCTGACGAGCGGCGTCAACCATGCCGTCATGGCCTTCTTTTCCATATCGATTTCAGAGATCACCATTGTTTCGGAAACGGGGTTGTGGCTCACCAAGTTTCGGGCCCCGCTTCCGCCGGTAAGGAGAACTAAGTCGGCCAGAATATTGGCCCAGCGGGCCAGAATTTCTGGATCGTCTGTGACAGACTTGATCGCGGCATCGGTTGCGTCTCGTCGCCCGCCAACGTTGCGGTGGGCATAGTAGAGGGCTTCGGCGAGGCTTTTGTCCTTTTGGAGTGCGTCGCGAAACATCCAGAACAGACACTCATCCAGGATGGCCCCCAAGCTGACCGTTGCGCCGGTCAGCGCGTAGAACTGAAGCGTGCTATCCTCCATCTCCCAAATGGCGCGCAAATCTGGAATGTGCATGGACAAAGATCCCGATAGCGTCGCCGAACGCCGCGACGAAGTGATTAAGCGGATGCTGGCGACCCCGCCGAAGCCGCACGATCCGAAGGCGAAGAAGGAGGGCGCGAAGCCTGAGCCTCGCGCCCCCGATGGCTCCCTTAGCAGCGTGGGAGAGCCAACAAATTATTCGGCTCAACGCCGTCCGTCTGGGTCTTGAGATATTTTTTCCGGTTGCGGGTGTGGACCTCAACCCAAACTGAATTGCCCTTCTTATCCACCGTCCAGAGACGGTAGTTGCGGTTCTCGATTCCGCTAATGAGGGTGTCGATATCTCGGTACCAGATCGCACCCGTTCCGTTGGGTCCGCCTAGGCCTTCTAGGCGCCGATCTGCATCAGCGTCATCGGGTCTGTGGTGCGTTACTTGGTGGGAAGGAATCCCGGTCATTGATTGCCCTTTCATGGCAAGAAATAGCCGGGCAGCGACTTGACCGAAGCGCCTGTATGCGGGACACACAGGCTGTCAGATCGACCCCGCCACAGCCCGGCGGGTTATGAGCGGGAGGCGCGCCAACGCCCCCCGCTCAACCTCTAATTACAGCCGATTCGCGCGAGCGCTAGCGCACGGTCATGGTTTGTTCTCATCCATCAACAGGCCTATCTACAAGCGCCCTGTTTTCCTCAAGCGCCACAGGCGCTTGGCCTGAAACCTAAACGTGGGCTTCGTCAGTCCGCCGATAGGTGAGGCGCTTGCCGATGGCACCCTTGACGGCCAGAGCGGCACGGTCGGTGTCAGAGAAGCCCAGCTTGGAACGGTTGTTGTGACGGAAGCCAAACTCGGTGACGTAGCGGTTCAGGTGCTTCTCCGAGCAATGCTGGTAGATGCCCTTCATGCCCTTCTTGAACACGCCGAAGAAGCCTTCCGCGCTGTTCGTGTTCACGTCCCCACGGGCATACTCGCCCCATGAGTGCTTGACCGTTTCGTGCGAGGCGAACACGTCAGCCGACCCCGTGTAAAGGCGGCTTTCGTCGGTGTGCAGGCGGGTAGCCGGGTGCACGTTGTCACGCACGATCTTCGAGACGGTCGCCTTATCGGCCACCGCAACATGAAACACCTTGGCGCGGCCACCGCGTTCGACCAGAGCGACAACCGGACGGCTGGCGCGCTTCTTACCGCCCTTGAGGAAGGGCTGGCCTGACGTGCGAAGCGTCGGGCTGATGGCCGGGCGTCCGTAATAGGTTTCGTCAGCTTCCACGATCTTGCCCTCGCCACCCAGCATGGCGGTGTCGGTTTCGATCATGGCCTCACGGATGCGGTGCGCCATGAACCAAGCGGTGCGATAGGAACCGAGGCCAAGGTCACGTTGAAGCTGGGCGGCGCTGATGCCCTTCTTTGACGAACACATCAGATGCGTGGCCAGAAGCCACTTGTTCAAGGGAACCTTGGAGTCCTCATAGACGGTGCCGATGGTCGCGGTGAAGGGCTTGGCGCAAGCGTTGCACTTGTAGAGGCCCGGACGGTGCGACTTGCCTTGCAGCAGGGTCGATTGATCGTCACCGACGACACCGCAATGCGGGCAGGAGCGGCCATCGGCCCAACGCAGCGCCTCGAAGTGAGCGCGGGCTGCGTCTTCGTCGTGAAAGATCGGGTCTGAGAGAGTGGCCTTGGTCATGAGCTGAATCTACCGAAACGGCTCAGGTATGTAAAGTGCATAATTAGGAAAATAAGCCCACCCGCACGCCGCGCGCATCTGTGCTTCCGGTGTGGCCGTACAGTGGTACGGTGGCGGAGCGCGGAGGGGAAGATGCGATATCTGGCGGGACTGGTGTTTCTCGTGATGCTGGCCGTGCCCGGGACGACGGCTGCGGCCCCGCCGACCGTGCCGGCGGTTCTGGAGCGGCTGGCGGCGGTGCCGGACGGGTTCTCCGGGATTGTCGGAGTCTGGCGGCAGGGGCAGCCGGTGCATCTGTCGGCCCATGGACGGATGACGTCGCCTGACCGATCCGTACGCTGGGCGTCGGTGACCAAATCGGTCACGGCGGTGCTGGTGCTGCAGGAAGTGGACGCCGGCAGGTTGTCCCTTGATACGCCGCTCTCCACCTACCTTCCCGACTGGCCCGTCAATGGCGACGCCACGCTTCGTCAGTTGCTGATGCACACGTCCGGCCTGGCCGATCTGAGCGACAGTCCGGACGCGGACGCCGACGGCATGGCCGATGTCTATCAGGGGCAGGGGCCCGGCTGGCGCGCCCTGTGCGAGCGGCCGGCCCGGGCGCCCGCGGGGTCGGGTTTCACCTACAACAACTGCGATTACCGGGTGCTGGGGCTGATACTGGAGTCGGTGACCGGCGAGGATTTTGAGACCCTGGTGCGCACCCGGATCGGCGAGCCCTTGGGGCTGAGCAGCCTGCGCCTCGCAGCGAACGAGGCGGTCAGCGAGGCCTTTGACGGTACGCGCCCCGAGCCGCAGATCGACGTGTCAGCCTATGGGCCGGCGGGCGCGATGTACGGCACTGTCGAGGCGCTTCTCGCGTTTGATCAGGCCCTGCTGGACGGGCGGCTGATCTCGGACGATGCGCTTGCCGAAATGTGGAAGGCTGGGCCGGAGAGCGGATATGGTGGACTGTCGGTCTGGGTGTTTCCCGTGACCCTGACGGCCTGCGGAGTTGAGACGCGGGTGGTGGAGCGACAGGGTGCCATTGGCGGGGTCCAGGTGCGCAACCTGATCCTGCCGGATCTGGACGTCGCCGTGGTGCTCTGGACTGATCAGGCGACGCTGGACTTCGGCCAGACGTGGTCGGGGGAGGGGCTGACCATCGATCTTCTGGCTGCCGTGGTCTGCGGTGAGGGCGACTGAAAGCCTATTCCAACCCGGCTGCGCGACGTTCCTGCCAGGCCCAGAAGGTGCCGACGGCGAGGGCGACCAGCACGCCGTAACCGGCCAGATTGATGACCGTGTAATAGGACGAGATCGAGGGGCGGATATCGAGAGTCATCAGCACATGGGCGGTGACCACCAGCAGTTGCGCGGCGCAGGCCCAGGTAGGCCAGGTGCGGTGTGACTTCCACACCAGGGCCCCCAGCACCAGCAGCATGACCACATCAATGGCCAGCATGCTCCACTGGGCGCTGTACAGGTCGCTGTCGTTCTGGACCAGCATGGACGCCAGCCAGCCAAGCCCATAGGCGCCGGCGGCTACCCGCTCGGTTTCCTCGCCCTTCAGGAAGGCGAACCCCAGAACCAGCACGATGAAGACCGCACCAATCTGGGAATAGAGGGTGTCAAACATGAGATCGCCCCCTGAGCGAAACACTCAGAGGGCGATCATGCATTGAATTGTGTCTGACCGGAATGTCCGGTGTCAAACATTACGCCGAATTCAGGCCAGGCGCAGGTGCCCCTTGGTCGGGGGCGTGCCGCCCACCGGGGTCTCCCAGTCGTCGGGCTTGTCGACGGGGCCGACAGCGTAAACGCCCCAGCCCATCTTGCGGTGGTCCTTCTGCAGCTCGGCGTGGCAGGCGACGATCGCCGTCCGGGCCTCGCTGAGAGCGGCGATGGTTTCCATGGCCTTGGCCTGGCTACCGGCGCCGGCGACCGGCGAGACTTCCAGAAGGGCGCGGGCGCCGATCATGGACTGAACCAGGGTCGTGGTCTGGGTGATGGCCGCATCAATGGCCTTTTCCGTAGCGTGCAAATCCTTGGCAACGCCAGCGATGACTTGTGTTCTGTCCATGAAACCCTCCAAGCAACTATGGTTAAGCAAACCTTAACACGCTTCGGGGCGCCTTGAAACACAGGTTTTCGAAGAAATGGTCCCGGTAACGCCTCCGCCGATCGGTGGCTCATCCTCGGGCTTGTCGACCGGGCCGACTGCAAGGGCCTCCAGTCCCAGACTTCGGGCGAGGGCGGCCAGCCGCCCGTGGGTGCGGACGATGTGGCCGCGGGCCTCGGACAGGGCCACGACGGATTGAGCGGTGTCCTCGAAGGCCTTCTGTCCGGTGACGGCCGACAGATAGGCCTCTGCCCGGGCCTCGGGCAGATAGGCGGCCAGCCGGGCGGTGTGGATCAGGGCGGCGTCAATGGCCGATTCAGCGGCATACAGGCGATGGGCCAGTGTCTGGCCGACGTCGGAACGAGTCATGTGCGAATCTCCCCTGTGGCGGGTTGCCACGGGAAAATACAACCATAACCTGCGTGTTCTTACAACTCGGGGCTGTCTTCCAGCAGGAAGTGCGCGGTCAGGGCGGCGATGGGCTGGGCCTCATCCTCCTGCCAGGCCTCGGCCAGCACATGGGCGACGCGTCGGCCCGCCTTGTTGATGCGGGCGCGGGCATAGACATGCTGGGGCCGGCCCGAGCGCAGATAGGCGACCGAGACATTGATCGGACGGGGCAGGTGCATGCCGGGGAAGCTCTCGGCGACCTGGGCCATGGCCGTGATCTCGAGCAGCGCCGCCGTCGATCCGCCATGCAGGGCGGGCAGCATCGGATTGCCGATCAGATGATCGGAAAACGGCATGGTGACGGTCAGGAGATCGCCGGCCTGCTCGGCGGTCAGGCCGAGGAAGCGGGCATAGGGCATGGCCTCGATCACGCGGCTCATTCCCCGGCCTCCGGCTTCGGACGGCGTTCAGGCCGTGTCGTGGTCAGGATATAGGCGGACTGGGCCGCCGCGACCGGATCGTCGGGCGCATCCTCGAACGCCCAGGCGCGGACAAAGGCGATAGACCGCGTCAGGCGATAGCAGCGCGCCTCGGCGATCAGATCGGCGCGGGGCCGGGCGGCGCGCATATAGTCGACGCGCAGGTCCAGGGTGGCGAGGGGCTTGAAGTTGTCCAGCGACACCCAGACGGCCAGACCGCCGACATGATCCAGCAGGGTGGTGACGACACCGCCGGCGATTACCCCGGTTTCGGGGTCTCCGACCAGATCCTCGCGCCAGGGCACCCGGATACGAACCCGGTCGCCTTCGAGCGATTCATAGGTAAAGCCGAGGGCGTGGGTGTGGGCGGCACCGGAGGCCAGTTGCGGCAGAAGCGGGGCGATTGCGGGAACGTCCATGTCCCGTGCTTATCGCGCGGAACGACGCCTGCAAATGGCGGAGCGCGTCTTCGAACTCAGCCTGCGGCGACCTGGGGGCCGTCCGTGATCGCCTCGTCCTCGACCTGGGGCGCGGACAGAGCCGCGTTCATGGCGTGGCGCAGGCGCTCGGGCTTGATCGGCTTTTCGACAACGGCGGCCATACCGGACGCGACATAGCGGCGGGCGTCCTCGGGGTCGGCATTGGCCGTGAGGGCGATGATGGGCACATCCCGCATCGGGCCCTTGAGTTTGCGAATGGCCTGGGTCGCCTGAAGCCCGTCCATGCGCGGCATCTTGATATCCATCAGGACCAGATCGAAATCCCGCTCCTTGATGGCGTCCAGTGCCTCCATCCCGTCGTCGGCGGTTTCCGAGGTGCAGCCGAACATTTCGCACAGGGCCTGGGCGACCACGCGGTTGGTGGCATTGTCGTCGACAATCAGGATGTGCGGGTTGGCGATCATGTCGGACTCGACCATGTCGGCCACATTGCTTTCGGCCTCGACCGGACGCTCGGCGCGTTCGGTCGAGATATCGAAGGCAAAGGTGGCGCCGCGACCGGGGTTGTTCTCGGCCCAGATCCGTCCGTCCAGCCGGTCCATGATCTGGCGGCAGATGGCCAGCCCCAGACCCGCGCCGTCGGGGCCGGAGCCGTGCACGAAGGGCTCGAAGATCACATCGACCCGGTCCGGCGCGACGCCGGGGCCGTCGTCGCGGACGCGGGCCTGCATCACCACCCGGCCGCCCTCGATCCAGGCCTTCAGCCCGGCTTCGACCATGCCGTTGCGGGCGAATTTCAGCGCATTGCCGATCAGGTTGTTGAAAATCTGCTTGATGCGGACGGGGTCGACCTGCGCCGCCAGTTCCGTATCGCCCTCGTAGCTGACCACCAGATGGACATTGTCCTGCGACGCCCGCGGCTCCCACATGGCGGCGACGTCGTCCATCAGGCCACGCAGGGGCGTGGGCTGCAGATTGATGTCCAGCTCCCCGGCCTCGGCGCGCGACAGGTCCAGGGCATCCTGAAGGATCTGCAGCAGGACTTCGGAGGAATCGACGATGGTCTGGACGTGCGACTGGGCCGCCACGTTCAGCGGCTGGCGACGCAGCAGCTCAGCCACGGCCAGTACCCCGTTCAGGGGCGTGCGCAGCTCATGGCTCATGATCGACAGGAACTGGCTCTTGGCGCGGGCGGCGGACAGGGCCTGGGTGCGGGTGTCGGACAGCACGCGGGCCTGTTCGGTCAGCTCGGCATTCTGGCGACGCTGGTCGTCATTGATGGCCTTCAGCAGCGAGATAACCGTGCCGATGCCCCAGTATTTGCCCTCGCGGGTGACGATGAAGCCCCGGGTGAGGGCGCCGGGCCCCGAGCTCAGCATGGCGTCGCAGAAGCTGTCGATGCGGACGCCGGCCTCGACCACCGAGGGCTCATCGTCCATCAGTTCCGTGATCGGTCGATTGCCGTAGAGGGCGTGGCCGAAGGGGCCCGCGACCTTGAGCAGAAAGGCGTTGCGCTCGATCAGGCCGACCGGCCGATCGTCCTTGACCACCGGTATCACAAGCGTGTCCGGAAAATCCTTGAAGTGGGCAAAGACCGCCGCTCCGAGTGTCTCGGGCGGGACCGGAATGGCCCTTTCGGTCAGCTTTTCGATCGTCGGCATTCTGACCGATACTCCATCAACTGATGTGAGACTTAACCGACAACCATTTGCAGATTGGTAAACGCGGGAAACTTCGGTTTTCCTGCCGCATTTTTGACGCTTTTGCATCGACCCCGCCGCGGGTGTATGAGGCGCCTCTCCCGCCTTTACGGGCTTTTTTCGCATGCGCGCGGCCAGACGGCCGACCGCAGATTTGTCATGAGCGCTTTCGATCTCCAGCCCGCCGCGTCGGCCCTCGTCCTGTTCTCGGGCGGGCAGGACAGTGCGACCTGCCTCGCCTGGGCGCTTGAGCGGTATGGGCGCGTCGAGACGGTCGGCTTCGACTATGGCCAGCGCCATGCGGTCGAGATGCAGGCGCGGCTGGCGGTGCGTGACGGCATGCGCGCAACCCTGCCGGCCCGGGCGGACCGCCTGGGTCCGGATCACGTCGTCGATCTGACCGGTTATGGCGCTATCGCCGACAGCGCGCTTACCGCCGACAAGGCGATGGAGATGGACGCACGCGGCCTGCCCACCACCTTTGTGCCGGGGCGCAATCTGGTGTTCCTGAGCGTGGCGGCGGCGCTGGCCGACCGGCGCGGGCTGGACGTACTGATCGGCGGCATGTGCGAGACCGACTTCTCGGGCTATCCCGACTGTCGCCGCGAGACCATCGACGCCATGGAGCAGGCCCTGTCGCTGGGTCTGGACCAGCCGGTGCGGATCGAGACGCCGCTGATGGCCCTGACCAAGGCCGAGACCTGGGCCCTGGCGCATCGGATCGGGGGGGAGCCCCTGGTCGAGCTGATCCTCGAGGCCAGCCACACCTGCTATCGCGGTGACCGCTCGCAGCGTCATGCCTGGGGCTATGGTTGTGGCACCTGTCCGGCCTGCGAGCTGCGGGCGCGTGGCCATGCCGAATGGGTGGCCGGATGACCTATTCGGTCAAGGAGACCTTTCTGACGGTACAGGGCGAGGGCGGACAGGCGGGTCGCGTGGCCGTCTTCCTGCGGTTTGCCGGTTGCAACCTGTGGAGCGGGCGCGAGCAGGACCGGGCGACCGCGGTCTGCACCTTCTGCGATACGGATTTTGTCGGCACGGACGGCGACGGCGGCGGCAAGTTTGCGTCGGCCGAAGCCCTTGCCGGTCACGTCGCGGGATTCTGGACGGGGCAGGGGGGGCGACCGCTGGTCGTCTGCACCGGGGGCGAGCCCCTTTTGCAGCTGGACGATGCCCTGATCGCGGCCCTGCACGCGCACGGCTTTGAGATTGCGGTCGAGACCAATGGCACGATCGCGGCGCCCGCGGGTATCGACTGGATCTGCGTCAGCCCCAAGGCCGATGCGCCGGTCGTGCAGACCACAGGCCAGGAGCTGAAGCTGGTCTATCCGCAGGACACGGCGCGTCCCGAGCGGTTCGAGAGCCTGGACTTCGAACGCTTCTGGCTGCAGCCGATGGACGGCCCCGACACGGCCGCCAATACGGCCGCTGCCTTCGACTACTGCCTGACCCATCCCCGGTGGCGCCTGAGCGTCCAGACCCATAAATATATCGGCGTGCGTTGATGCCTACCTTTGAGATCACAAAACAGGCCACCTTCGATGCGGCCCACCACTTCCCGAACGAGCCGGAGGGCAGCATCTATCGCCGGGTGCATGGCCACTCGTTCACGGTCGAGGCGACGGTGCGCTCCGAGACGCTGGATGCCGCGCACGGCTGGGTCGCGGACCTCGGCGCGCTGGACCGGGCCCTGAAGGCCGCGGCGGACGAGCTGGATCACGGCCTGCTGAACGAAAAGCCCGGGCTGGAAATGCCCAGCCTCGAGAACCTGTGCCTGTGGTTCGCGAACCGGATGAAGCCCGACTGGCCGGGGCTGTGCCGCATCCAGGTGGCACGACCCACCATCAACGAACGGTGCGTGCTGACGCTCTAGCAGTCGCGGCCCGAGGCCCGGCGCTGTTCGCAGCGGCGTTGCTCGCGCTCATAGTCGCGCTGTTCGCGTTCGCGCTTCAGCCGGGTTTCCTCATCCGAGGTGGTGACGGCATCGACTCCGGCGCCCAGCACCGCCCCGGTCGCCTTGACCGTGCCGCCGACCACGGCGGCGCCGGTGCCGACGACCGCCCCCACGAGACAGCCCTGCAGCATCAGGGCCGCGCCGAGCAGGGCGGCGAGCGAGATCAGGCGAGGGGCAGTCATGCGTGTCGTCTCCGGTTTCAAACTGGCCTAGCCAGTCTGCGTAAAGAGCCTGTTAAGCCTCATGGCAGGCCGGGACCCGCTTACAGTCAAGGGTGCACGCTTGGCTTTTGCCGCTGATGGTGGAATGACGGCACACCATTCCTGCACGGAGGTTTTCGATGACCATGGTTGATCCTCACCATTTGCGTCGGGTGCAGTTGATCCGGAAGGGCGCGCTGGCGCTCGCGATCGTCGCGGTCGTCGCCCTGGCCGCCATCAGCCACAGCCTCGGCGGCGACACCCCGGTGCACGAAGGGCTTGAGGCATTCGGCATCGGTCTGATCGCCCTGTGTGTCGTCGGGCGGGCCTGGTGCTCTCTCTATATCGGCGGCCGCAAGAAGGCGGAGATCGTGAGCCGCGGACCGTATTCGATCAGCCGCAATCCGCTCTACGTGTTCAGCTTCATGGGGGCGTTCGGCATGGGCGCCCAGACCGGCAGCGTGACGATTGCCGTCCTGTTCCTGCTGATTGCAGTCGGTGTCTTCTATCTGACGGTACGGCAGGAGGAGGCTTGGCTGGGGGCGACCTTCGGAGAGCCGTATCAGGCTTATATGGCGCGCACGCCGCGCTTCTGGCCGGACTTTTCCAAATGGCGCGATGGCGAGACGCTGGAAATCCGTCCCGTCTTCTTCCTGACGACCCTGCGGGATGGTCTGGGCTTCTTCATCGCCGTGCCGTTGTTCGAGGCGCTGGAAAAGGCCCAGGAAGTCGGCTGGGTCCAGATCCTGTTCAGCTTGCCCTAGGCAGGGGTTGGGGCGACGGAATTACCCGCCGCCCCGGGCCGTCAGCGGCTGTCGACCATGACCAGTTCGGCGTCCTCGCGGGCGGTTACGGTGATGGTGGGCTCGTCCTTGATCCCTGCGCCGTCGCGGGAGTTAAGTGCGGTGCCGTTGACGTCGATGGAGCCTACGGCCGGCACGAGATAGGCGCGGCGTCCCTCGGCCAGATCATAGGTCAGGCTCTCGCCGGCCTTGAGCGTCGCGCCCAGCACGCGGGCGTCGGCGTTGATGTCCAGCGCGCCGTCGTCGGGATTGCCCGAGGCCAGCACCTGGAATTTCCCGCTGCGATCCGACTTGGGGAAGGGCTTCATGCCCCAGCCGGGCTTGGCGCCGGGCTTGTCGGTCTCGATCCAGATCTGGAACAGGGTGGTGGTCTCGTCCTCGAGGTTGAACTCCGAGTGACGCACGCCGGTGCCTGCGCTCATCACCTGGACGTCGCCCGCGCCGGTGCGACCGCGATTGCCCATCGAGTCCTCATGGGTGATGGCCCCGGTTCGGACATAGGTGATGATTTCCATGTCCGCGTGGGGGTGGGGCGGAAAGCCCGATTGCGCGGCGATCTCGTCATCGTTCCAGACGCGCAGCCGGCCCCAGCTCATGCGGGCCGGGTCGTAATAGTTGGCGAACGAGAAGTGATGGCGGGCCTTCAGCCAGCCGTGGTCGGCCCCGCCGAGACTGTTGAAGGGTCGGACGTCGATCATAATGCGGTCTCCCTGAGGGTGGAACGCGGGTCAGCCCGCGCCGGTTCGGCCGCTATATAGGTAACTGTGTCGGTGACGAAAAGGGGCCCCGCGTACGGCGTGTCAGGATCATTGCCACACGTTTGGCGGTTATATACGGATACTCATCACTTTTCCCGTCGGAGCGACAGTTTCCCCATCATGCCAAACGCCGCAGGTATGACGAGTGAACGTCTTGGCCGCATCGTCGAGGGAGCCGCGAGCGAAGTCTATATATTCGGCGCCAGAGATTTCCTGTTCCGGCTTGTGAACAAGGGTGCCCGGGATAATCTGGGATACAGCATCGAAGAGCTGGCCGGTCTGACGCCGTGGGACCTCAAGCCGTTCATCACCCGCGAGGCCTTCCTCGCCCTGATTGAGCCGCTTCAGACCGGAGAAGTCGAAAGGCTGGATTTCGACACCGTTCACCGGCGGAAGGATGGAACGGATTACAACGTCGCTGTGAAGCTGCAGTTGTTCGTCGACGGCGAAGACGCCGTTTACTATGCGGCGATCCAGGACACGACAGATTACCGTCGCATCGAGTCCGAGCTCCGGGACACAGCCAGGCGACTCGACGGCATACTGAGCAACACAACCATGTCCGTATTTCTGATGGATGAGCGGCAGCACTGTGTGTTCATGAACCGGGCGGCGGAGAAGCTCACGGGATATGCTTTCCATGAAACGACCGGACGCCCGCTGCACGATGTCATCCACCACACCTATCCGGATGGCTCGCCTTTCCCGCTCTCGGAGTGCGCCATCGACCGCGCCTTTCCCGAAAAGGCCGGAACGCAGGGCGAGGAGGTTTTTGTCCATAAGGACGGCTCCTTCTATCCGGTTGCCTTTACCGCCAGTCCGATCCGCGACGACGAGGCGAACGTCATCGGCACCGTGATCGAGACGCGGGACATCAGCGAGGAGAAGCGCAGGGAGGAAGCGCGCAAACTTCTGATGCACGAAGTCGACCACCGGGCGCGCAATGTCCTTTCGATCGTGCAGTCGCTCACGCGTCTTACGCGCGCTGATGATCTTGAAACCTACAAACATGCGCTGGTCGGGCGCATCAGCGCCCTGGCGCGAGCCCAGGCGTCCCTGGCCAGCCGCAAATGGGAAGGCGGGCGTCTCGAGGACGTGGTCCGCGAGGAGATTGAAGCGCTCTGTCCCAAAGACAGTGTGGAGGTGAAGGGGCCTGAGGTCGAGCTTTCGCCCGAGCAGGTCCAGCCGATCAGCATGCTGCTTCACGAATTGGCGACCAATGCCAATAAGTACGGGGCCTGCAGCAGTGGCGGGGGCCGTGTCTCGGTCACCTGGACGCTGGACGCGCGTCAGGTGACGCTGGTGTGGCGCGAGTCCGGCGGCCCGCCTGTCACCGCGCCCACGCGCGAGGGCTTCGGCTCATCGCTCAAAGCCAGTGTCGTGCGCCAGCTGAACGGCACCTTCAGTCGCAAATGGGAGCCAACCGGGCTGGTTGTGGAGGTCGAGTTTCCGCTCTGACGCGCGAAATGCCGAGCCTAGCCACCCATCTGCCCCCGGTGCCGCATCATGGCGTCGGCCAGCACACAGGCGGCCATGGCCTCGACCACAGGCACGGCGCGCAGGGCGACGCAGGGGTCATGGCGGCCCTTGGTGCGAAGCTCGGTCTCGGTGCCGTCGCGGGTGACGGTTCGGCGCGGGGTCAGGATCGAGGAGGTCGGCTTGAACGCCACGCGCGCCGTGATCGGCTGGCCGGTCGAGATGCCGCCCAGAATGCCGCCCGCCTTGTTCGACAGGAAGACCGGTTGTCCGTCAGGGCCCAGCCGCATCTCATCGGCATTGTCCTCGCCCGACAGTTCGGCCGAGGCGAAACCGGCGCCGATCTCGACCCCTTTGGCGGCATTGATCGACATCAGGGCTGCGGCCAGTTCGGCATCCAGCTTGGCATAGAGCGGCGCGCCCCAGCCGACGGGAACGCCGGTGACCTCCAGCGCCACCACAGCCCCGATCGAGGAGCCGGCCTTGCGGATGCCGTCCAGATAGTCGGACCAGGGCTGGACGACATCGGCCGAGGCGGCGAACAGCGGGTTGTCCTGCACGGCGTCGAAATCGAGCGCGTCGTCCGGGATGCGGTGCGGCCCGATCTGGACCACACCCGCGCGGATCATGACGTCGGGGCCGAGAATCAGCCGGGCCACAGCACCCGCCGCCACGCGCAGGGCGGTCTCGCGCGCGCTGGAGCGGCCCCCGCCGCGATGGTCGCGGACCCCGTATTTGGCCTGATAGACATAGTCGGCATGGCCGGGGCGATAGGCGCGGGCGATCTCGCCATAGTCCTTTGAGCGCGCATCCTCATTGTCGATCATCAGGCTGATCGGCGTGCCGGTGGTGACCGGACCCTCACCGTCATCGAAGGTGCCGGACAGGATGCGCACGGTGTCGCTCTCGCGCCGCTGGGTGACGAAGCGGCTGCCGCCCGGCTTCCGCTGGTCCAGCCAGGGCTGGATGTCCGCCTCGGTCAGGGGGATCAGGGAGGGGCAGCCGTCGATGACACAGCCGATGGCCGGCCCGTGGCTCTCGCCCCAGGTGGTCACGCGAAACAGATGGCCGAAGCTGTTGTGGGACATGTCCCTCTGGCCTTAGGCCGCAAGGCGCGGTGTCGTCCAGACCCGGGCGAAGCGGTCCAGCAGATGTTCGGCGGCGGAGGGCGCGTCCTCGGCCGGGGTCAAGGTGATGAACAAATGCCCCTGACCGTGACGACCCCGGGCGGGCAGGCCCAGTCCCTTGAGGCGCAGACGCACCGGCGGCTCCAGCCCCGCGACCACCCAGGCATTGCGCGGTCCGGCATGGGTCAGCACCTCGACGCGGCCGCCATCCTGAAGCACACGCGGCGACACCTCGGCCTGCATGAACAGGTCGTCGCCGAGGATCGACAATCCGTGGGCCGCCCGGATCCGGACCGCCAGGAAAAGGTCGCTGTCGTCGCGCCCGGCGCCCTTCAGCCGCACATGCTCGCCCGCGCGCAAACCGGCAGGCAGGGTCAGGCGAAAGGTCCGTCCCCGATGACGGGTCGTGACCGCACCGCCGTTCAGCGCCAGCATCGGATCGATCGACAGGGTCGGCAGCGCCACGCTCCGTCGCAGCGGCGGTGCCAGCGCCGGCAGGGCCGGGCCCTCGGCCTGGATCACGTGCCAGGCGGCGATGACCTCGCGGAACCGCTCGGCATCCCCGGCGGGATGGTCGGGACGGGCTGCCTTGACCGCCCTGAGGAAGGCCTGACGTGTCGTCTCATGGTCCACCGGACCGGGCAGGCCGAGGGTTGCCAGCGCCTGGCGATAGGTCAAAAGGGAGGTGTCGGGCGCGCTCATTGCGACCAAAAGCCACGAACAGGGTCAATGCCGGGTTAACCGTGACGCTGGCTCTCGCGAACCGGCGCGAGCAGCGCTAGAGACGGGGGTATGAGCACCCCCGTCATCCCGCCCAGCCCGTCGCGTGAAGAATACGCCCGCGACTATGCCGCAGCCCTTGCCGCCAACAGCGACGAAGCGGATTTCGCCTGCAACGAGCCGTTCGCCCTGCTGGAGCGGTGGCTGGCCGACGCCCGGGCGCATGAGATCAATGACTCCAATGCCATGGCGCTGGCGACCGTGGACGCCGAAGGCCTGCCCGATTGTCGTATGGTGCTGCTGAAGGATGTGAGCCCTGAAGGCCTGACCTTCTATTCCAATCGCGAGAGCGACAAGGGCCGGCAGCTTGAGGGCCAGCCGCAGGCAGCCCTGCTGTTTCACTGGAAATCACTGCGGCGGCAGGTGCGTCTCAGGGGCACGGTCGAACCGGTCAGTGCCGCCGAGGCCGATGCCTATTTCGCCAGCCGCGCCCGCGAAAGCCGCATCGGAGCCTGGGCCTCGGCGCAGTCCCGGCCTCTGGCAGGGCGCTCCGAGCTTGAGGCGGCTGTGGCACGGGAGACGGCGCGCTTCGAGGGGCAGGATGTGCCCCGCCCCGAGGGCTGGACCGGCTGGCGGCTGGTGCCGATCCAGGTCGAGTTCTGGCGCGATCGCCCGTTCCGCCTGCATGACCGGCTCAGGTTCGACCGGGACGGTACCGGCGCGGCCTGGCAAACGCGGCGCCTGTACCCCTAGGGATCAGGAGGTCTGATCGTTGGCGGCGGCCTCAAGATTCGGTCCTGCATAGCGGGCGAGGAACGTCTCGACGGCGTCGGCGGCGATCTGCTTGTGAGAGCGTCGGACGGACAGGGAGTCGCCGGTGACCATGGGCACGAAGAACACCGGGTGCTCCAGCATCCCCATCAGCTGGCCCGCCGCCCAGGAGGGCTTGTCGCAAACCAGCTCGCCGCGCTCGGTCAGCGCGTTAATGGCATCAACCAGGGTGACGCCGATCCGGGTCTTGCCGCGCTCATAGAAATGCAGGGCCATGGCCTGAAACCGGGTGCGTTCGGCCAGCACCAGGCGGAACACGGAGGTCACCAGCGGATCCGCCATGAACGCGACATAGGCTTCGCAGAACCGGGTCAGCTGGCACCGGGCGGGACCATCCACAGCGCGCACATCGTCCATCTGACGGGCGAACTCATCCGACGCGTCGTCAATGACCGCCTGGAACAGCGCCGCCTTGGACGGGAAGAAGGTGTAGAGGGTGGCGGTCGACACCCCGGCGTCGCGGGCGATCGGCTCGATGCGGGTCGCAGAGAACCCCTCGGCCAGGAAATGGCGACGGGCCTCGGCCAGCACATTGCGGCGCCGCGGGTCCTCACTGTCACCTTGGGGGAAGGCAGCCGGCTCGGGCCGGGCGATTTGGGAGAGACTCATGAGTGCGAAGGTTGGCGCGGATAACGCTGTCTCGCAAGATGAAATTCGGCCGGTGTTACAAGGGCTCAGCGGACCCAGTGTTCCAGCAGGGGATGGGTCAGTACCGGCGCCACCAACCGGTCCACCGACTGGGGGTCGGTCAACACCACCGCCGCGGTGGCATCAGCCACGATGAAGTCAGCGTGAACCTTGGCCGGTTCGGTCAGCCGCTCATGACCGGGGCGGACCGTCAGCAGATACTGATCGATGACCGATTGGGCGGTGCGGCCGCGCTCGACCTGATCCCGCAACAGCCGCCGGATGAAGCGGATGTCGGAGGGCGTGTCCACGAACACGCGAATGTCGAACAGCTGGACCAGCGCCGGGGTGCACAGCAGGTGGGTGCCCTCGATGACGATGACATCGGCCGCAGGCACGGGCTCGCCGCCCGGTTCACGCCCGTGGGTGACGAAGGAATAGAGGGGCGCCTCCACCGCCTGCCCCGCCTTCAGCGCGCTCAGGTGTTGATGCAGCAGGTCGTGGTCCCGGGCGGAGACGTCGTCGAAATCAAAGGTGGCGGCGTCGAAGTCGGGCAGGGAGGCGGCGTCCCTGTAATAGGAGTCCTCGCGGACCAGGGCGGCGACCCCTTCCGGCAGGTGTCGGATCAGGGCCTCGGCCAGGGTGCTCTTGCCCGAGCCCGAGCCGCCGGTGATGGCGATCAGAATGGTCATGAGCAGGCTTTAGCGGAAGAAGCAGGTCAGACCCGCGTAGAGGGCTTCGACCGTGGCATCCGGGGCGTCGGACGACAGCATGCCGCCCAGATCGCCGCTCGAGAACTCGGCACCGAGAGTCGACTCCGGAATCATCTCGACCACGCGCGCCGACTGCAGGTCCGCGCGGCTCGTGCCCACACCCACGCCGTCCGCCGTCGTCAGGCCGGACTCGTCGAGGTACCAGCCGGCGAACTCCCCATTCTGAAACGCCAGCTGCAGGCCGTTCGGGTATTCCGCGAACTGGGTCGGACCCGCGCCGCACTCGGAATTCGTGGTCACCTGCGGCGTCGGCGTGTCCAGCAGGGTCGAGACGGCGGTCAGCACCATGTCCTGCGACAGGCCGAAGGGCAGGGCCCGGGCCGAGCCCTGCGCGGTGAAGGCCCGTAGACCCTCGCCTTCCAGCGCCAGACCACCCTGTGCGGCCTCGGCCGGGGCCGGCGCGACGGGTGTGGCTTCCGGCTCGGTCGCAGGAATAGGGGCAGGCGTTTCGGTCGGGCTGTCACAGGCGCCGAGGGCCAGCACGGCAGCGAGGGTCAGGGCGGTATGGACGCGGGGCATGGTCGGATCCTGTCGGTCAGATCGGGAAAGGTTCATGCCCAAACTAGCCGAAAGCAGGCCGTCTGAGGCAAAGAAAGTCGCTCCCCCTGACGTTGCGTCACGTTGCCTATCCCTCACGCCGCCGATAGCTTGCCGGCAAGTGCCGCGGGCAACGTCGGCCAGACCCATGAATTTCGGAGAGGAAACCGATGCTCGGATTGATGCAGGACTGGCCGCTGACGGTCGACAAGATTCTCGATCACGCGAAGAACTGGCACCCGCACCGCGAGGTCGTGACCCGCTCGGTCGAGGGGCCCGTCGTCCGCACCACCTATGGGGAGATCCATGACCGGGCCAAGCGCGTCTCCAACGTCCTGAAAAGCTGGGACGTCAAGGTCGGCGACCGGGTCGCCACCCTGGCCTGGAACACCGGCCGCCATATCGAGGCCTGGTACGGTATCATGGGCATCGGCGCCGTCTGCCATACCCTGAACCCGCGCCTGTTCCCGGAACAGCTGATCTACATCATCAATCACGCCGAAGACCGGATCATCTTCGTCGACCTGACCTTTGTGCCGCTGCTGGAAGCCATCCTGCCCCACTGTCCCAGTGTCGAGCGGGTGGTGGTCATGACCGACCAGTGGAACATGCCGGCGACCAAACTGCCCAAGGCCGAATGCTACGAGCAGCTGCTCGAGGAATCCTCCGGGGATGTCGAGTGGGGCGGCTTCGACGAGCAGACCGCCTGCGGCCTCTGCTATACCTCGGGCACGACGGGCAACCCCAAGGGCGTCCTGTATTCGCACCGGTCGAACTTCCTGCACACCCTGGTCACCCTGCAGGCTACCATCATGGGGGCCACGCCGGATGAGGTGATCCTGCCGGTGGTGCCCATGTTCCACGCCAATGCCTGGGGCATCGCCTTCTCGGGCCCGGCAGCCGGTTCAAAACTGGTCATGCCGGGCGCGCAGATGGACGGCGCCTCCATCTATGAACTGCTCGAGTCCGAAAAGGTCACCTTCTCGGCCGCCGTACCGACCGTGTGGCAGGGGCTGCTGGCCTATATGCGCGAGAATTCGCTGAAGCTGTCGACGGTGAAAAAGGTGCTGATCGGCGGCTCGGCCGTGCCGGAAAGTCTGATCCGTGCGTTCAACGACGAGTTCGACGTCGAGGTCTTCCAGGGCTGGGGCATGACCGAGACCTCGCCCGTCGGTACCCTGTCGCGGCTGACGCCGGAACTGTCCGCCCTGCCGTACGACGAGCAGATGAAGTGGCGCATCAAACAGGGCATGCCGCCGCTGGGCGTCGAGCTGAAACTCAAGAACTATGCGGGCCAGGAAATGCCGCACGACGGCAAGACCTACGGCCGTCTGATGGTCCGGGGCCCGACCATCGCCGGGGGCTATTTCAAGGACGAGGGCGGCAAGATCCTCGACAATGAGGGCTTCTTCGACACCGGCGATGTCTCGACCATCGATACCCATGGCTTCATGCAGATCACCGACCGGGCCAAGGATGTGATCAAGTCGGGCGGCGAATGGATCAGCTCGATCGACATCGAGAACATCTCGGTCGGCCATCCGAAGGTCGAACTGGCCGCCGTGATCGGCGCGGCCCACCCCAAGTGGGACGAGCGCCCGGTGCTGGTCATCAAGCTCAAGCCGGGCCAGAGCGAGGACAAGCAGGAACACCTCGACTTCCTGCAGGGCAAGATCGCCAAATGGTGGATGCCCGACGATGTGGTGTTCGTCGACGACATCCCGCTCGGCGCCACCGGCAAGATCGACAAGAAGCTCGTCCGCGAGCGGATGAAGGACTACGTCCTGCCGACGGCGCAGGGCTGATCCGATGGCGCGGCGGACCCCCGGCGGCTGGGTAACACTGGCGTTGATCGCCGGGGTGCTGTCGGCACCGGTGGTCGTGTTCGTCGCGGTATTCGGGGTGAGTTTCGGCTGGTGGAGCCGCTTCTTTGCGCTCCATCAGCTGACCTGGGGTCTGGCGCCATGGCTGTTCGGGCTGGGCACGATCTGTGCCCTGATTCTGCTGTGGCGGGCCCGGCGTGGGGGGCTTTTGCGGGTCTTGTCAGCGCTGGTCGCCGTGGCCGTCGTGGCTGTCGGCGCCTGGCTTTTCCATAACAATACACGCCCGTATTCGCTCTACGAGGGCGCGCCCCGGAGTGTGTCGACCAACCCCTCGGACCCGCCTCTGTTTTCCACCCGACTGATGGCCGAACGGCTGGAGTCCGGGGGCGCGCAGGAGGAGGAGCTCGAAGACGCCGCCTGTCCCGGTGTGGAGTCCATCCCCACTCAGGTGCTGGCCGAGGAGGCCACGGCGGCGCTGCAACGTGCAGGCTTCACGCCCCTTCCGTCTTCGTTGTTCCGGGTCGAGGGGACCCACACGGGGCTCTGGTTCCAGATCCGGCACGATGCCACCATCCGTATCCGGCCCGGGCGCACGGATGTCCGGGTCGCTGTCCGCGATGACCTTGTTCCCGATGGTCAGGCCTGCCGGCTCCTCGCCCGGATCGTCGCGGAGCTTCAGCCGGGCAGCTGATAGACGGTGGTGGCCGACGGCGCTTCTGTCGCCACGACATCGCCCCGCCGTTCCAGCCGGATCAGATGCGCCAGCAGCGACTGGGCCGCCGCCGGCCAAAGCCGCTGATCCACGGCGGCATAGAGGCTGGGCACCATCGCGAGCGCAGAAGCGGGGCCCCGTCCCAGCGCCTCCAGCAGCTGGTCGTCCCGGCCCAGTCGATGAGCCTTCAGGGCCGTGAGGAAGGGCAGGGGGTCGGTCACCGGTCCGCCGTGCGTCGGCCACAGGATGTCAAACGCCGCGTCCATCACCCGGTCCAGACTGTCCAGATAGGCGTCCATGTCGCCCTCGGGCGGCGAGACCACACTGGTCGACCAGCCCATCACATGATCGCCGCTGAACAGGGCGTTCTCCTCGCGCAGGGCAAAGGCCAGATGCTCGGGCGCATGACCGGGCGTGGCCAGGACGTCGAAGGTCCAGTCATCGCCTGTGACCCGGGCGCCGTCCTCCAGAGCCTGGTCCGGTGACAGGGCGGGGTGTGCCAGCACCGGCGCGCCGACCGCCTCGGCAAAGGGGCGGGCCAGCGGCAGGTGGTCGGCATGGCCGTGGGTGACGAGCACATGGGTGACGGTCTCGCCCGCGACAGCATCCAGCAGGGCCTGCAAGTGGGCGTCATCCGCCGGGCCGGGATC
>JAHJYN010000186.1 GCA_018826885.1 Alphaproteobacteria bacterium
GGCCGTTACGACCCCTCGCTGCCGCTGGCCTTCAAGATCGCCCGCGTCTTTGAACAACCCATTGAATCCATCTTTCTGGAGGACTGAGCCATGATCACGGAAGAGCGCAATCTCCATCCGGCCCTGAAGATCGGCGGACTGATCCTGCTGGCCCTGATCGGGGCGGCCGTAGGGGCCGCAACGGCTCGCTTCATCGATGCGTCGGGCCTGCCCGCCGACGATGCGCTGAACCTGTTCGTCGGGGTGGTGCTGATCGGCATGAGTGTGGTGATGGGGGGCATTATGGCCCTGCGTCCCGCCAATGTGCCCAAGGGCTGCGGCCTGCTGCAGATCCTCGTGCTGGCTCTGGCCGGGATCGTCCTGATCGTGCCGATCTATGGCCCGAACTGGGTGTCGGCCGAGGTCTCGCTGGTCATCGTCCTCGGCCTGCTGGCCATCCAGACCGTCGCCAATCTGATGATGTTCCGGCAAGCCGACGAAATGCTGCGCCGGGTGATGGTCGAGACGGGATCGCTGGCCTTCTGGATCCTGCAACTGGCCCTGTTCGTCTATGCCGCGTCCGAGCGACTCGGCCTTGTCGAGGGCATCACTGCCTGGGGCATGATCGGCATCATGATGGCCGTCTACATGGTCGCCTCGGCCGTGGCCGGCGCCCGGCGGGGCCTCAAATAGCCCTCAACCCGTCTCTCCAACCCGCTTTTCGACTTCCCCTACGATCGTGAAAGGATCGACCCATGACCACGCTTGAACACCTGAAGACCTCGACCCTCGCCTTTGGCCGCCGCCTGATGGGCACGGCCGCCGCCGCTGCGCTTGGCCTCGGCCTCGGCCTCGCCGTCATCGCCGGCGCCCCCGCGCCGGTCATGGCCCAGGACGCGACTGCCCAGACGGGCAAGCCTGCCCTGTGGGTGCTGCGCGATGCGGACTCGACCATCTATCTGTTCGGCACGGTGCACCTGCTGCGGCCCGAGACCGTCTGGAACTCGCCGGTGGTCAATCAGGCCTTCGACAGCGCCGATCAGATCTGGTTCGAGATTGAAAACCCGGACGATCAGGCCGCGGCTATTCCGCTGGTCCAGCGCTACGGCATCGACATGGAGACGCCGTTGTCCAGCCGCCTGAACGCCGAGGAACAGGGCCAGCTGAACACGATGGCCGAGGCTATGGGCATGACGGGGGCCATGCTGGAGCCCATGCGGCCCTGGCTGGCGGCCCTGACCCTGTCGATCGCCCCGCTGACCAAGGCCGGCTATGATCCGGAGTCGGGTGTGGAGCTGGTGCTGCGCGCCCGTGCCCTGGAAGCCGGCAAGCCGATCGACGGTCTGGAGACGATCGACGAGCAGCTGCAGATCCTGGCCGGCATGTCCGAGGACGCCCAGATGGACTTCCTGCGGTCGGTGCTCAGCGACTATGAGAATGCCACGGTCGAGCTGGACCGTCTGGTTGATGCCTGGGCCATCGGCGATGTCGAGACGCTGGAAGCGATCGGCGTCACCCAGATGCGGGCCGAGGGCGAGGAGTTCTATCAAGGGCTGCTGGTCAAGCGGAACGCCAACTGGGCCGGCCAGATCGACACCATGATGGATGGCGAGGGGGTGATCTTCATCGCCGTCGGGGCCGCCCACCTGGCCGGAGACGACAGCGTACAGGCCCTGCTGGAACAGCGCGGCTATACGGTCGAACGCGTCCAGTAGTTCGGACGCGACGGCAAGACATGAGCGCCCGATCCGGTCCGCCGGGTCGGGCGTCTTCGTGTCAGGCGCGGCGGGTGAACAGGGCGCGGGTCAGGCAGGAAAAGACCAGCCGTCCGCCCTCATCCAGCAGGTCGTGCTGGGCGATGACAATGCCCTTGTCGTCGCCGACCGGATCCTTGCCCATGACGGTCATGCGCCCGCGCAGCAGCTCACCCGCCGGGGGGTCGCGCATATAGCGCAGGCCGTCGACGGCCAGCACCTTGGTCTGGGCCCAATGGCTGGACTTCTCCGAGAACAGCCGCGTCCACAGGGCATAGACCATGGCCGGCGGCGCGCCCGCCTCGACCGGCCAGCGGGGCGCAAAGGTGGCCACGAAGCCGGTCAGGGCCTCGGTGTCCACCGTGCAGGCACCCAGCGGTATGACCTGACCGACCGACAGATCCTCGAAACAGACCCGGAAGGGGTCGGACGCCTCGGTTTCACTCATCGGGACCCTGATCTTTCTGACGCCGGGCGCTACGGCTCTTCGGAGACACGCACCAGCAGTTTGCCGTCATGGTCGCCTGTGAACAAGCGGTTGAGCGACTGGACGGCACCCTCCAGCCCGTGATCGACGTGGACCTTCCACTTGACCCGGCCTTCGGCCAGCCAAGGCCCGACCTCGGCCACCATCTCGCGGGCGCGCGGGGCATAGTCGAGCACCAGGAAGCCGCGCACCTCCAGCCGGTGGGTGATGATGCGCGAGAAGTTCGGCGAGGGCGGCATCCGCGTAGCGTTGTAGGCCGAGATCAGGCCGCAGACGGCCATCCGCGCGTGGGTGTTCAGCCGGTTCCAGACCGCGATCATGATGTCGCCGCCGACGTTCTCGAAATTGAGATCGATGCCGTCGGGGGCCAGACGGTCGAGGGCCTCACCGACATCCTCATTCTTGTAATCGATGGCCGCATCGAAGCCGAGTTCTTCGGTCAGCCAGCGGCCCTTGTCGGCGCCTCCGGCGATGCCGATCACGCGGGCGCCCTTCTGTTTGGCGATCTGACCCGCGATCGAGCCGACGGCGCCGGCCGCGGCCGAGATGACCATGGTCTGGCCGGGCTCGGGCCGCAGGACGTCGGTGACCCCGGCCCAGGCGGTCAGGCCGGTCATGCCCAGCACCGACAGATTGGCGGTCAGCGGCAGGCCGGGAAAGCGATGGACCGGACGCAACTGGCTGTCGGGAACGACGGCATAGTCGGCCCAGCCGCCCGACATGGGCATGACCAGATCGCCTTCCTTGAAACGGTCCGAGCGGGTCGCCTCGACCACGCCGAGCGTCAGGCCGCGCATGACATCGCCCAGACCGACGGGCGGCAGATAGCCCTCGGAGTCGTTCATCCAGGTGCGGTTGGTCGGGTCCAGCGACAGATAGATGGTGCGGACCAGAACCTCGCCCTCACCCGGCTCGGCGACCGGGCTCTCGACCAGCTCGAGGTCGCCGTCCTGAATCAGGCCCTGCGGCCGGCGGCGAAGTACCCATTGGCGATTGGTGCGCGTCATGATCGACCTTCCTGATAGTTCTTTCCGGGTTTTCTTTGTGGACCGACATCATGGCCGAGGGGCGCGGCTTGTCGAGGCCCCGGAGGCAATGAGACCAAAAAAATGAAGGCGGACCGGGTGAGGGTCCGCCTTCAAGGCATCATCGAGATGAGGCGCGGAGGCAACTGACCGGAGTGAACCGGCCATTGTCGGGGGGGCGTCGCTGCCTCCGCATATCCAGAATGCGGTGCGAGGCCCCCGGTTCCCTCGCCCGGTGAAAAATTCGTCAGGCGATCTCGCGACGGCTCGGGTGGAAGAACAGCGCCTGGCTGATGGCGGCCTTCACCGTTTCGGGCTGGAACGGCTTGGTGATCAGGAAGGTGGGTTCGGGGCGCTCGCCGGTCAGCAGGCGCTCGGGGAAGGCCGTGATGAAGATCACCGGCACGTCGATGGCCTTGAGGATGTCCTTGACCGCATCAATACCGGACGACCCGTCCGCCAGCTGGATATCGGCCAGCACCAGGCCCGGCTTGTGCCGCGAGACGGCATCGACGGCTTCGTCGTGGGTGGTGGCGGTGGCCGTGACCCGATGGCCCAGATCCTTGACCAGATTTTCGATGTCGGCCGAGATGATGGCCTCATCCTCGATGATCAGGACGTCGGTGGCCAGTTCGGCATCGATGTCCGACTGGGCTTCGCTGATCAGCGATTCCACCGAGGGCACGTCAGAGCCGAGGATCTGCGCCGTCTCGGACGGGGTGAAGCCTTCCAGCGCGGTCAGCAGGAAGGCCTGGCGCGAACGGGGCGAGATCCGCATCAGCCGGCGCGAGGCCTCGTCTCCGCTTTCCGCCTCGGGGCGGCCTTCCAGCCGGGCGCCCGTCGAGGCCCAGATGGTATGGAACACGTGATAGAGCGCCACGCGCGGCGTCATCTCCTGCGACAGTTGCTGTTCGCCGGCCGCAAGGGCCTCCAGCGCGACGCGCACATAGTTGTCCCCGGTGGTCTGGTCGCCGGTCAGGGCGCGGGCATAGCGACGGACATACGGAAGGTGAGGGGCCAACCTGGCGAGCAGACTCATGGAGCTATCATTCCCGACTGATGATTCCGCGGCCGGGACAAACCGGTCCGCAGGGTGGTGACAAGCAGGCAGAACGTCGCTTAACAGCCAAGGTTCCGTGCCTTGCGGTCTCCGTCCCAAGAAATCTTGCGGGCGAAGGAACCGGCAGCGCAAGGTGACGTTAATGACGACCGGCATTCAAGGGGCAGACAGCCGTTCATGACTGAAAAATCCAAACCCGACCAGCCGATCGAGGACCTCGGGTCCGAAGATCTGGAAGAGGCACGGCTTCGCCAGCAAGCCATCGGGGTCAAGCTCCGGCACATTTTCGACGAGGTGGTCAATGAACCGGTCCCCGACGAATTTCTCGACATCCTGCGCCGTGCGGACAGCCGCGCGGCGGGCGAAGGTGGCGAATGAGCAGTGCTGCCCCCAAACCTCCTTCAACCGATGACAAGGCGTTCAAGCTCGAGCTGGTCGCGCTGATTCCGCATCTGCGCGCGTTCGCCCGGACGCTGACCGGTGATGCCACCGCGGCCGACGATCTGGCGCAGGACGCCATGGTCAAGGCGTGGGATGCGCGGGCCAGCTTCCAGATGGGCACAAACATGAAGGCCTGGACCTTCATGATCCTGCGCAACCAGTTCTACTCCGACAAACGCCGGTCCTGGCGTCAGTCGCAACTGGACCAGGAGGCGGCCGAGCGCACCCTCGTTGCCGTCGACAATCCCGAGGCTCCCGTGGCACTGGATGAATTGCGGCTGGCGCTGGCTTCACTGCCCGAGGAGCAGCGCGAGGCGCTGATTCTGGTCGGCGCCGGTGGCTTTGCCTATGAAGAAGCGGCCGCCATTTGTGACTGCGCCGTCGGCACGGTCAAAAGCCGCGTCAGTCGTGCCCGCAAGGCCCTGCTCGCCGTTCTGGAGAGCGGCGGCTATGACCGCGACGGCAAGGCCGCCGGCGACGCCATGGCCTCGATCCTCGGGGCTGCGGATCGTCTGAGCGGCGGCTACAGAACCTAGTATGGGACGGCTGGGCCGCGCGCTTGGCCGTCATCTGGGCCGTTCCCTCGGACGCCCGGGAGGGCGCGGACTGAGGCGACCGAAGTTTCAGGGTATCCGGTTCCGGCTCGGCAGGGCCATGGCGCTGGCGCTGGCGCCCTTTCTGGTGCTCATTGCCTTTCAGGTCGACAGCAATTTCCGTGAGCAGGCCGAGGAGCGCCGGGTCGACCTGCAACTGGCCGCTGAACGCAGCGCCGTGGCCGCGCGCACCCGGCTTGAGGGCGCTTCAACCCTTTTGCAGGCCCTGAGATTCGAGGGCAGCTCTCCCTTCTGCGAAGAGCGGCTGGGCGCACTTCTGGAGCGACTGGACGGCTATTCCACGCTCGTGCGCTATACCGCCACCGGTCAGGTGGTCTGCAGCGCCGGAGAGCTGCGGCGGGTCGACGTCACCGAACGCGCTTGGTTCATCCGCTTGCGAGCCGGCAGTGACTGGGTCGTGTCGCGGGCCCAGCGCGACTTTCCGGCCCTTGTCACAGGCTTGCGGGTGGAACGCCCGATGGGACGGTTCGACGGGGCGATGGCCGCCGTCATCCCGCTTGAGTCGCTCCAGCCCGATACGCGCGACCCGGCCTTGCCGGAAGGTTCGGAGGCGGCTCTCGTGGACAGCGAAGGCGAGATCCTCGTGGCCACCGATCCCGCGGCCTTCGACATGGAGGCGGGCGGCAAGCTGGCCGCCTGGTTTGCGGACATGAGGGCCGGCGACGGGCGCGTGCTCGAGACCCGCGATGGTGACGGTGAGCGCCGGGCCTATGCCGGATCGGCCATGTCGGGTCAGGACGTCTATGTGCTGCTGGCGGCGCCGTCGCCCGGGCTGCTGTCCTGGGCGCGGCTCAATCCGATCGGGTCCATTCTCCTGCCACTGGCGGCCTGGCTGACGGCTTTTGGCGCGGTCATTGTGATGTCCGAACATGTCGTCCTGCGCTGGCTGGCCTATCTGGAACGGGTGGCGGCGCTCTATGCGCGGGGGCGGTTCACCGTCCGCCCCGTTCACGCGGTGAATGCGCCTACGGAAATCCGGGTTCTGGCCAAGACTCTCGACGAACTGGCCGAGGCCGTCTCGATCCGCGACCAGTCCCTGCTGGACAGCCTGGCGGAGAAAGACGTGCTGATGCGCGAGATCCACCACCGGGTGAAGAACAACCTTCAGATCATCTCTTCCCTGCTCAGCCTGCAGCAACGGGCGCTCAGCGATGATGCGGCCAAGATGGCGCTGGGCGACACGCGTCAGCGGATCTCGGCCCTCGCCCTCATCTATCGCACCCTGTACCAAAGCGACGATATCCGCCACGCCGATGCAGCGGTCTTCCTGCACGATCTGGTCGGTCAGCTGGTGGCCAGCGAGGCGGCACGCGGCCCAGCGGTCAGCAGCCGGGTCGAGGCCGACAGCCTGATCATGGATCCGGACAAGCTGGCGCCCATGGCGCTGTGGCTGGTCGAGGCCATTTCGAATGCCTTGAAGCACGCGCTGGCGAGCCGTGGCGGGACCCTCACCGTCCGCTTCACGGTCGACGGAGACACCAGTGTCCTGGAGGTCGAGGACGACGGCCCCGGCCTGTCGGAGACGGATCCGGTGGGCGTGGGGCGCACCCTGATGACGGCCTTTGCCAAACAGCTGCGCGGGACGACCGAGGTGCTGGCGGCCTCACCCCGCGGCACCCGCGTTCGCATGACCTTCGTCACGCCAAGCGCCTGACGCCCGCATCGGGAACCCGCCGGGGCGCGTCGCGTTGTTCAGGTCGTAACCGCCCGCGCCTCGCGGCGCCCCGAACCAAGGACCGATCCCATGCGCAAGATTTTCATTCTGGTCGCCGCCGCCGCTGCCCTGACCACCGCCGCCTGCAACACCATTGCCGGTGCCGGCCGTGACACACAGGCCGTCGGCGGTGCCGTCGAAGAAGCGGCTGAAGACGCCTCCAACTAGGGCGCCTCAACCCTCAAAGAACAGCCACGTCACCAAGGCCTTCCAGGGCCTGACGTGAAGGTCGGACCCCACCGGTATCCCCCCCACCGGTGGGGTCTGCCATGTCCGGGCCCCTTCCCCGGCAACGGGGATGCTTGCGGATCGCCCCAACCCCGGTAAGCATGGCCGTAAGGGAGGGCCTCGTCAGAAGGCCCGGCACATCAGGGGAGGACGGCATGGGGGCCGACCAGACGACCATGGACTCGGGGACGGATCGCGGCCCGGGTCTGCGAACCGTGGTGACGGCGTCCGCCGCGGGCACGGCCTTCGAGTGGTACGACTTCTTCATCTTCGCCTCGCTGACGGCGGTCATCGCGAACAAATTCTACGCCAATGTCGGCGAGGCGACGGCCTACATCCTGACCCTGTTGTTGTTCGGCGTGGGCTTTGTCGTCCGGCCGCTGGGGGCGCTGGTGTTCGGCTGGTTCGGCGACCGGACGGGGCGCAAGACCACCTTTCTGGTGACCATAACCCTGATGGGGGTGGCGACCGTCGCCATCGGCCTGTTGCCGACCTACGACCAGATCGGTATCGCCGCGCCCCTGCTGTTGTTGGTGCTGCGCGTGGCCCAGGGGTTTGCACTGGGCGGAGAGTACGGCGGCGCCGCGATCTTTGTGGCCGAGCACGCCCCGAATGAGAAGCGCGGCTATCTGACCGGCTGGATCCAGACCACGGCCGCGTTCGGCCTGATCGGGGCGCTGGGGGTCATCATCCTGACCCGCATGGTCGTGGGGGTCGAGGCCTTCAACGACTGGGGCTGGCGGCTGCCGTTCCTGCTGTCCTTCTTCCTGTTGGTGATCTCGCTGTGGATCCGGCTGAAGCTGAACGAAAGCCCCGCCTTCAAGCGGATGGAGGCCGAAGGCGGTGAGCGGCGTGCGCCGTACCGAGAGGCGTTCGGCACCTGGAAGAACGGCAAATTCGTGCTGCTGGCCCTGTTCGGCATCATGATCGCCCAGGGCGCAGTCTGGTACTGCGGCTATTTCTACAGCCGCTTCTTCATGGAGCGGGTCCTGAAGGTCGAGGTCGGCACGGTCGACCAGATCCTGCTGATCATCACCCTGGCCTCGGCCTTCCTCTATGTCTTCTTCGGCTGGCTGTCGGACCGGATCGGGCGCAAGCCTGTCATGCTGTTCGGGATGATCCTGGCGCTGGTGGCCTTTTTCCCCGGCTTTCATGCCCTGACGCGGGCCGCCAATCCGGCGCTGGCCGAGGCCCAGGCCTCTGCCCCGGTGACGGTCGTGGCGGATCGCAGCGAGTGCGCCATCCAGTTCGACCCGGTCGGCAAGGCGGCCTTTGCCAGTTCCTGCGATCTGGCCAAGGCGGTGCTGTCCAATGCGGGGGTCAGCTATGAGAATGAGGCGGCCCCCGCCGGCACCCTGGCCCAGGTGCGGATCGGCGATGTCGTCATTCCTTCGGTCGAGGGACGCGGTCTTGAGGGCGAGGCGCTGGCGGCGGCCCGTTCCGATGTCGAGACGCGGGTCAAGGCGGCGCTGGTCGAGGCGGGCTATCCGGCCAGGGCCGATCCGGCGCGGATCAACATGCCGCTGGTGATCGGTATCCTGATGATCTTTATCGTGGCGGCGACGGCGCTCTATGGTCCGCAGGCGGCGGCGCTGGTCGAGTTGTTCCCCACGCGGGTCCGCTATACGGCGATGAGCCTGCCCTATCACATCGGCACGGGCTGGATCGGGGGGCTGTTGCCGGCGGCCAGTTTCGCGCTGGTGGCCTGGTCGGGGAATATCTACTTCGGTCTGTGGTACTCGGTGGTCTTCACCCTGATCGCGGTGATCGTCAGCCTGATCTGGTTGCCCGAGACGAAGGGCCGCGATCTGGATACGATCGGCGACTGAAGCGTTTTCCCGCGCGTCTCCTCCCCGAGTGAAAGGTCCCTCCATGTCCCATCCCGCCCGCGACGCCGGTCTGAAACTGCTGCGCGAGCACGCCTTTATCGACGGCAAGGCGGTGAAGGGCAGCGGCGGGACGATCGCGGTCGATGACCCGGCGACGGGCGAGACGATCGGCACGGTCCCCGATCTCGGCAAGGCCGAGACGGAACAGGCGATCGACGCGGCGGATCGTGCCTTTGCCGACTGGTCCGGCAAACGCCCGGACGAGCGCGCGGCCTTCCTGCGCGAATGGGCCCGGCTGATCGATGACAATGCGGAGGGTCTGGCCGGTCTGATGGCGCTGGAAAACGGCAAGCCGCTGGAGGAAGCCAGGGGCGAGGTCGCCTATGCCAACGGCTTTCTGAAGTGGTTCGCGGGCGAGGCCGAGCGCGTGCTGGGCGAGACCCAGGACAGCCCGCTGGGCCATGTCATCCTGACCTTCAGGAAGGCTGTCGGCCCCTGCGCCCTGATCACGCCGTGGAACTTCCCGGCCGCCATGCTGACGCGGAAGCTCGGCCCCGCCTTTGCCGCGGGCTGCACCGCCGTGGTCAAGCCGGCCAGCCAGACGCCCTTTACCGCCATCGCCCTGGTCGAACTGGCGCATCAGGCGGGGTTGCCGAAGGGTGTGCTCAATCTGGTGACGGGGGATGCGGCCACCATCGGCGGCGTGCTGACCGCCTCGCCCGTGATCCGCAAGCTCAGCTTCACTGGCTCGACGCCGGTGGGCCGCAAGCTGGCCGAGCAATGCGCGCCGACGCTCAAGCGGGTGTCGATGGAGCTGGGCGGCGCCGCCCCGCTGATCGTGTTCGCCGATGCCGATATCGATCAGGCCGTGGCCGAGACGATCAAGGGCAAGTTCCGCAATTCCGGCCAGACCTGCGTCTGCCCGAACCGCATCTATGTCGAACGGTCCGTGGCCCGCGACTATGCCGACCGGCTCGCGGCCGAGGTGTCAAAGCTCAAGGTCGGCAAGGCCTTTGACGACGGGGTCAAGGTCGGCCCCCTGATCGAGGACAAGGGCATCGACAAGGTCGAGGAGCATGTCCGCAAGGTCAAGGCGGCCGGCGGCGAGGTGCTGACCGGGGGCGAACGCCACGATCTCGGCGGGCGGTTCTTTACACCGACCGTGACCTTCGGCGGCGACGATGCCCTGTTCCGCGAGGAAGAGACCTTTGGCCCGCTGGTGCCCGTGTTTGCCTTCGACACCGAAGACGAGGTGCTGGACAAGGCCAATGACAGCGACCTGGGGCTGGCCTCCTATCTGTTCACGCGCGACCTCGACCGGGCCATCCGCATCGGCCGGCTGATCGAGGCCGGCATGTGCGGCATCAATACCGGGCTGATGTCCACCCCGGTCGCCCCGTTCGGCGGCGTCAAACAGTCCGGCTATGGCCGCGAGGGCTCGACCCACGGCATCGACGACTATCTGGACATCAAGACCCTGACGCTCAAGCTGGGCTAGGTCTCCAACTCAGCCTTCACCTCAGCCAGAAAGCCCA
>JAHJYN010000187.1 GCA_018826885.1 Alphaproteobacteria bacterium
CGGCACGGCCGTGCTGGGGGCCAGCGTCATCTCCTGGTTCGGGGCGACCATTGAGCAGATCATCGCCCTGGCGGTGCTGATGCCGATCGTCTCGGCCATCGGCGGCAATGCTGGCACCCAGTCCCTGACCGTCACCGTCCGGGCCCTCGCCACGCGCGAGCTGAACCGCTCGAACTCGGTGCGGACCTTCTGGCGCGAGATCGCCGTCGGCGTGGCCAATGGTCTGGTGCTGTCGCCGCTGATCGGCGTGGCTGCCGCCCTGTGGTCCGGCGACTGGCGGATCGGAGCGGTCATTTCCACGGCCATGGTGCTGAACCTGATCGTCGCCGCCACCGTCGGGGTCCTGACCCCGCTGACCCTGTCGCGGCTCAAATTCGACCCGGCGGTCTCTTCCGCCGTCTTTGTCACGGCCACGACCGATTTCTTTGGTTTCCTGATCTTCCTCGGCCTCGCCACCCTCGTCCTGCTGTAAGGCAAGGGCTGTGGCGCGGGCCTTGCTGGAAGACTGGCACGGCGACGGTCGCCGTCTCGAATTGGGTCAATTGCGGTGTCTGAAGCCATCCGACACAAGATGAAGGTCTCCCGCGAGGGGGTGGTGCTCATCAAGAGCTTCGAGGGCTTCCGCGCCTCGGCCACCCGCGATGCCGATGGTGGCTGGGTGATCGGCTATGGCCACCGGCTGACGGCGCGCGAGGGCCTGACGGTCGGCGAGGCCGATGCTGAACTGCTGCTGCAGTATGACCTTCTGCCCATCGTCAAGGCGCTGAACGCCGCCATGGACGAGGGCCGCATCCCCTCGCTCAACGCCCATCAGTTCGACGCCCTGGCCAGCTTCGCCCTGTCGGTCGGCATCGACACCTTCCTGACTTCGGACGTGCTGGAAACCCTCGGACGCGGTGCCACCGGCGAGGCGGCCGATGCCCTCGTCCACTGGCCCCAGCCGGCCTCGCCGCAGGACGCCCTGCGCCGCCGGGCCGCCGAGCGCGCCCTGTTCATGGCCGACCCGGCCCAGCCCGTTGCGCTCGCCGCCCTGCTGTCCGCCCCCCTGCCCCCGCCTGTTGCGGAACACCGGGCCGAGGCGCCCGCTTCCGACGCCCGGGCCGAGGCGGTCGCCACCCTGCTCGGCGAAACCGAAGAGGACGCCGCTGCGGCGGACGCGGCCGTCAACATTCCCAATTTTGGACCGGTCGCGCTGGAGGCCGAGGCGCCTGCCGAGCCCATGGTCGGCACCCCCGGTGACACGGATCCGGGCACTGAGCCGCAGCCGTCAGACGCGCCGCTCAGCCTGTCGCTGTCCGGCCCCTCCCAGTCGCGTCTGATGGATCCGGCCATCCAGCGCTATTCGCCCTATTCGGTCCAGGTGATCGGCCCCCTGCCCGCGCTCGCCCTTGCAGCCGAGGCCGAGGCCCGCGCCGTCGCGCCCGAAGTCGTGCCCGAACCCGAGCCCGCTCCGCAGCTGGAGCCCGAGCCCGAGCCCGCCCCGGCCTTCGAGCCGACGCCCGAGCCGGCGCCTCAGCCCGAGCCGGAGCCCGTTGCCAAACCGGACCCCGTCGCCGAGCCGGAGCCCGTTGCCGAGCCCGAGCCCGAGCCCGCTCCCGAACCGGCCCCCGCCCTTGAACTAACCCCGCTGACCGAAGGCGATGAGCCGCAGCCGCTCCGCCCCCTGTGGACCGACGCCGACCGCAACACCGATTTCCAGCTCGACCAGTCCCCTCTGTTCATCGACGACGGTGCCCAGACCGGCGTGCTGGTCCATGAAATGCCGGAAGAACCCGCCCGCCGCTTTGACTGGCGCGAGACCGGGGCCTTTCTGATCATGGGCGGTGTCGGCCTTGCGGCCTGCACGGCCTCGGCCGCCGCCTTCCGCCTGTCGGTCGATCAGCCCTCGCCGATGGGCGAGACCACCCTGATCGCCGGCGTGCTGGCCTTCATCGGCGCGGCCTGTGTCGGGGTCTCGGCCTGGAACCTCTACACCCGCTTCGGACCGGGGCGTGGTACGACGACGACCGCGCCGACCGACGACGAAGCGGCCTGACGTCGCACGGGCCGGAGGGTCTTCGCGGACCGCAGGATCGGTGCTAACCCGCTCGGCATGAGCATTCCCAACGCCCCCCAGTCCATGGAATTCGGCCTCGGCGAGACCGCTGACGCCATCCGCGACACCACCGCCCGCTGGGCCACCGATCGTCTGGCCCCGCTGGCCGCCGAGATCGATGAAAAGAATGAGTTCCGCCGCGAGCTCTGGCCCGAAATGGGCGAGCTGGGCCTGCACGGCATCACCGTGGAAGAGGAATGGGGCGGCCTTGGCCTCGGCTATCTGGAACACGTCGTCGCCATGGAAGAGGTCTCGCGCGCCTCGGCCTCGATCGGCCTCAGCTACGGCGCCCACTCCAACCTGTGCGTCAACCAGATCCGCCGCTGGGGCACGGATGAGCAGAAGGCGAAATATCTGCCCAAGCTGATCTCGGGCGAACACGTCGGCTCGCTGGCCATGTCCGAGGCCGGGTCGGGCTCAGACGTCATGTCGATGAAGACCCGCGCCGAGAAAAAGGGCGACCGCTACGTCCTGAACGGCACCAAATTCTGGATCACCAACGCCCCCTCGGCCGACACCCTGGTCGTCTACGCCCGCACCGGCGACGGCAACGGCGGCGTCACCGCCTTCCTGATCGAGCGCGGCATGAAGGGTTTTTCGGTCTCGAAGAAGCTCGACAAGATGGGCATGCGCGGTTCTGACACCGCCGAGCTGGTGTTCGAGGACTGCGAAGTCCCCGCCGAAAACATCATGGGCGGCGAAGGCCGCGGCGCGGCCGTGCTGATGTCGGGCCTCGACTATGAACGCGCCGTGCTGGCCGCAGGTCCGCTGGGCATCATGCAGGCCGCGCTCGACGTGGTCCTGCCCTACGTCCGCGACCGCAAACAGTTCGGCAAGCCGATCGGCTCCTTCCAGCTGATGCAGGCCAAGGTCGCCGACATGTACGTCGCCCTGAACAGCGCCCGCACCTATGTCTATGCCGTCGCCAAGGCCTGCGATGCCGGCAAGACCACCCGCTATGACGCCGCCGGCGCCATCCTGCTGGCCAGCGAAAATGCCGTGAAGGTCAGCCTCGAGGCCGTCCAGGCCCTTGGCGGCGCCGGGTACACCAAGGAATGGCCCGTCGAACGCCTCGTCCGCGACGCCAAACTGTACGACATCGGCGCCGGCACCAACGAGATCCGCCGCTTCCTGATCGGGCGGGAACTGCTGGGGTGAGCCTCCGTCGGCTCGTTTCCCTGACCCTCGCGGCAGCCCTCGGTCTGGGGGCCCCGGCCGTGCAGGGACAGGACCGGGCCGAGCTGACTGCCATGGCCGAGCGGATCACGGCGCAGTCTGACGCCCTTGCGAGTCTGTGGCCGGGCTACTGGCCTCAGCAGCAGCCCTTCATCCTCTACGCTCCCGACACCGGGGCGGTCTTCGGCGGCGCCGCCTCGCCGCAGGGAATCACCTATCAGCCGGGAGCGCTCGCCGGCGCCAATTTCGGGTTCGTGATGGATTTTCCGTCCGGGGTCGACAACACGATCATGCTGGAGGTCACGGGCCCGGACGACGACCTCAGCACCCTGTTCCACGAGCAGTTCCATGACTTCCAGGACGACCGGTTCGTCTGGCGGGGTGAAGGCGGCAGCGAATATGTCGACCTGTCCCTGATTGACGATCTGCACGCCTTCACATTCGGCGTCGAGCTGGAGCGCCGTGTGCTCGCGGAGATTCTTGCCGCCCCCGACAGGCCAACACGCCGCGAGATGGCCCGCGTCTATCTTGCCCTGCGACGAGATCGTGAGCGGGCCATGGCCCCGTCCGTCGTGATCACCGAACGACACCGGGAATGGACCGAGGGCACCGCCCAATATGCGGGGTTGCAGGCAAGCCTGCTCGTTGCCGGACATCCGCCGAGCCAGATTCGGGAAGAACTGACAGACGGCCTGAACGAGGATTTGCTGTCCCGGCAGGGTGACTTCGCCATCAACATGTTCCGCTGGCGGGCCTACAGCACAGGCGCAAGCCTGGCCTGGCTTCTGGATGATCTCGGGGTTCCGGAGTGGCGCGCCACCATCGAGAGCGGGACGCCACTGGATGTGGCGCTGGAGCAGGCGATCGGCCTCGCAGGTCCAGACGAAGTCATTGCCGCGCGTGCCTCCTACGATGACGCGGAGATAAGTCTCGCGATCGCCCCGGCAGTGGAGGCCGCCCTGTCGACACGCCTTGATCGCGAGAGCTTCCTGGCACTGGCACCGGCGAGGCTTGTGATCGAGCTGAGCCTCCCCCCGAGCGAGCAGGCAGCGGTTCAAATCTCCTTTCAGGCTCCTGCGATGACGCCGCTGGGCAGCAGTTCGCTTGCGCTCCCGGATGCCGTCCTGGTCTCCGCCGAATACGGCGCCTTTGGCCTGCGCGTTGAGGATCATTCCGTCCTGATGGAGGTTCCACCATCGCGGGACCCCGGCCTCATCATGCGACGCTTCATCATCCTCTTGCCCAACCTCTCGGGACTGGGGACGCTCGCCCCCGGCCCGCTTCTGGAGCCGCTGGAGGTCGAGATCGAAGGGATCACGCTGACGATTCCGATCGGCGCCGTCGTCGAGATGGACGACGCCTCGGTCACGATCCGCGTCCAATGATCCCCGAAGCAGTCCTTCCCGACCTTCAGCGGCGCTACGCCGAGCCGCAGCGCCACTATCACACATGGGACCACATCCAGGCCCTGCTGGGCTGGTTCGGCCAGCGCCGGAGCCATCTGCACGATCCGGCCGCCGTCGAACTGGCCATCCTGTTTCACGATGCCGTCTATGACCCGACACGGTCCGACAATGAAGCCGAGAGCGCCCGCTTGCTGGCGGACGCACAGCTGCCGCGCCTCGACGACGCTGTCCGCGCACGGGCCCTGCGCATGATCGAGGCGACCGCCCGTCATGAAATCCCCGCAGGCCTCGCGCCCGCCGACCAGAGCGACATGGCCGAGTTCCTCGACATGGACCTCTCCATCCTCGGCGCCCGGACGGAGGTGTTCGACGCCTATGAGCAGGCCATCCGCCGCGAATATGCCTTCGTCCCGGAGGCCCTCTATCACGAGGCGCGGCGGGGGATTCTTCAGCGATTTCTGGAGCGCGAGCGGCTCTATTTCAGCGACTGGGGCCGTGAGCGGTTCGAGGCAACCGCGCGCGCCAATCTGGCCGCCTCTATCGCCGCCCTGGGCTGAACGGAGCGCGGAACCGGCTGGGGCCTCGCCCTTTTCCTTCAGGAAGGAAAGGAGCTCCCCATGCCCGCCAAATCCCAAGCCCAGCAGAAAGCCGCTGGTGCCGCCCTGTCGGCCAAGCGCGGCGATACACCCAAATCCGGGCTGAAGGGCGCCTCGAAATCCATGGCCGAGTCCATGTCCGAAAAGGAGCTGGAAGAGATGGCCAGCACCCAACGCAAGGGCAAACCCGGGCACGTCGACGACTGAGGTCGCACCGAATCTCCCCTCTCCATTGGGACCCGAAGGGCAGCGCGGAGCCTGAGAGGGGTTGGGGGTGAGGGGCTAACCGTGTGCTTCGGCGTGAGCCGTCGCACCGGCCCCGCAACGGCATTCGCCGACAGACACCGCCGACCCTCATCCGGCGCTCGCGCGCCACCTTCTCCCATCGGGAGAAAGGAACAGATCGTCAGGCGGAACCTGGGCCACGCGCACACCCCCGCTGTGTTCTCTGTGTCTCCTCTGTGTTCGCTGTGATGAACCTCTTTCTTCCTCCCCGGCAGCCGTTGCGGGCGGCACCGATCCTCGGGTCGAGCCCGAGGATGACGATGGGTCGAAGGCAGCAGATAGGATAGCCGCCCTCCAATTCCCCAACCCTTCCAACGCCCCCACCGATTCTCGCACCGTTCTCCCCGACCAGGTCCAGCGGTGTGCCACTCTCTTCCCGTCCCGTCGCACGGAGGGCTCGTAAGGCCTGCGACCTTGCGGTGACGGGAGCGGATGGAGCGGGGTTGGCGGTGGTGCTGTCCGGCTGTCGGGTCTCCGGGAGGCCTCGCCAGCCGGGCGCAAGGCCCATCGTCAACATTGGGTCGAGGGGGATACTCGATCGCCCGGGACTGGACGCAGGTTCAGCCCGCCCGCCGGGGGCGCTGCGGTAAGGCCCGAACACGGCCACCCGACGCAAGCTTCCGGAAAACCACCGCGCGGAGCGTCGCTCTTCGTCGAAACGGTAAAACAATATCACTCCGGGCGAAGGCCCGGCGCTCCGCCTGCTCTCCAGCCTCTGCCCCAAGGGCGAGAGGGCGCTTCCGCGTGCCTGCAACCTAAACCCACGTATAGGTCGTCTTGACCTGGGTGTAGAACTCTTGGGCGGCAAAGCCCTGCTCGCGGGGGCCGTAGCTGGACTTCTTCGTGCCGCCGAAGGGCAGGTGATAGTCGACCCCGGCGGTGGCCAGATTGACCATCACCATGCCGGCCCGGGCGCGGCGCTGGAACTCTCGCGCGGACTTCAGGCTCTGGGTCACCACCCCGGCGGACAGGCCGAATTCGGTGCCGTTGGCGACCGCGAGCGCCGTCTCGAAGTCGGCGACGCGGATCACCGAGGCGACCGGGCCGAACACCTCCTCGCGATTGATGCGCATCTCGGGCGTGGTGTCGGCGATCAGAGTGGGCTGGACGTACCAGCCGGGGGTCGAGACCTGCGGCCTGCCGCCGCCCGCCACGATCCGTCCGCCCTCGGCGGTGGCGACCTCGATATAGCGTTCGTCGCCCTGCTGCTGGGCTTCGGTCACGGCCGGACCGATCCTGGTGTCGGGATCCAGGGCGTGGCCGACCTTGAGTGCGGCGACCCGTTCGGCCAGCGCTGCAACGAAGCGGTCGTGGATGCCATCCTCGACGATCAGGCGCGACGAGGCCGTGCACCGCTGGCCCGTCGACATGAACGCGCCGTCCAGCGCCACCTCCACCGCCCGGTCCAGATCGGCGTCGTTCAGGATCACCAGCGGGTTCTTGCCACCCATCTCCATCTGCACCCGCGCCTGCCGCCGGGCGCAGCCCAGGGCCACCCCCTCGCCGACCGACTGGGAGCCGGTGAAGCTGATGCCGTCGATGCCCGCATGGTCGACCATGGCCTGACCGACATCGCCCCGGCCGATGACCAGATTGAAGACCCCGTCCGGCAGGCCCGCCTCGTGCAGGGTGGCCGCCAACGCCTCGGCCATGGCGGGGGTCGGCCCGGCGGGCTTCATCACCACCGTATTGCCAAAGGCCAGCGCCGGGGCCGCCTTCCATGCCGGGATGGCCACGGGAAAGTTCCACGGCGTGATCAGGCCGAACACGCCCACGGCCTCGCGCCGGGTCCCCGCCTCGACGCCCGGCCGGACCGAGGCCACGGTCTGGCCGTGCAGGCGCAGGGCCTCGCCGGCGAAATAGCGGAACACCCGCCCGGCGCGGGCCACCTCGCCGATGCCCTCGGCCAGGGTCTTGCCCTCCTCACGGGACAGCAGCCGACCCAGCGTCTCGCGCCGCTCCAGCAGCAGGGCTGCGGCGCGGTCCAGAATGTCGGCCCTCACCTCGGGCGAGGCGCCGGACCAGCCGTCAAAGGCGTCGCGGGCGGCGCTGACGGCGGCCTCGACCTCGGCCGGGCCCGCCTGCGGCAGGTGGGCGACGATCTCGTTCGTGTCCGACGGATTGGTCCGCACCGAGGGCCGGTCCGCCTCGACCCGCTTGCCGTTGATCCAGTGACAAAGGTTGAGCGGCGCGGTCATGGAAACTCCTCGGGCGTGATGGCCCCTTCTAGGCGGAGGGAGGCGCCATGACAAAGGGCGGCGCCCGGATGGACGCCGCCCCCTGAAGTCTTCACGCGGTGGGGGGTCTATTCGACCGGGTCACCGTTGATGTCGACCACGCGGACCTCGCCCAGACCCAGCTCGCGGATCTTCGGCTCGATCGCGGCCCGGTCGCCGACAATGACCCAGACGGTCGGGCCATCGCCCAGCACGTCACGGGCCGCGGCCGAGACCGAAGCCGGGGTCGTGGCGGCCAGACCGGCGGTGCGCTGGTCGTAGTAGTCTTCCGGCAGGCCATAGACGACCATCTGGACCAGATCACCGGCCACCGAGCCATTGGTCTCCCAATCGCCGGCCATGCCCTGGATCAGGTTGGCCTTGTGGGCGGCCAGCTCCTGATCGGCGACCGGGCGACCATCGACGATGTCCGCCAGCTCGCGATCGATCTCGACCAGGCTGTCGGCCGTGCGGTCGGCCTGGACCCCGGTCGAGACCAGGAACAGGCGCTCGCCCGGCGTGGTCCGGATGCCCGAACCGGCGCCGTAGGACCAACCCTTGTCCTCGCGCAGGTTCATGTTGATCCGGCTGGTGAAGGCCCCGCCCAGCGCCGTGTTCATGGCAGTGATGTTGGGCTCGGTCGACGGATCCAGCGGCCCGACCAGACGGCCGGCCATGATGATCGACTGCGGACCCGGGCGGTCGACGATCAGCACCTGCGGCTGGCTGTAGGACGGCGGCGTGCCGACACCCGCCCGCTGGGGCAGGGCCGAGGACGGCGCGTCCCAATCGGCAAAGGCGCGTTCCAGCTCGGGCACCAGCTCGGCCATGGTCGTGTCACCGACGACGACCAGGGTGGCGTTGTCGGGACGGAACCAGGTGTTGTGGAAGGCCTCGGCATCGGCCGGCGTCAGGGCCTGAACGGTGGCCTCGGAGCCCGAGTTGGAGCGGCCATAGGCGCTGTCGTCGCCATAGAGGGCGTCGGCCAGCACCCGGTTGGCGATGGCGCCCGGGTTACGGTTGGACTGCTGGATGCCCGACACCTGCTGAACCTGGGCCCGCTGGAAGTCCTCCGGGCGGAAGGCCGGGTTCATGACCACGTCGGCGAACAGATCCAGCGACGGGGCGAGGCGGGACTCGATCGCCGTCATGCTGACCGTCGTGTAGTCGGTCGTCGATCCGGCGCCGAGGGTGGCCCCCAGCAGCTGCTGGCGATCACTGATCTCGAGGGCGTCAAGCGTCTCGGTCCCGTTGGTCATGACCGCCGGCGTCAGGACGGCCAGGCCGTTCTTGTCGGCGGACTCGGCCACGGCCCCGGCATTGACGATCAGGTTCATGCTGACGGTCGGCACGCCCGAGCGGGGCGCCAGGATGACCTGCAGCCCGTTCGACAGGGTGGTCCGCTCAAAGTCCGGGAAGCCGGCCATCGGCATCTCGGTCGCCGCCGGCATCTGCGAGCGGTCAGCGCCGGTCGCGGCCGCCGAATATTCGGGGAAGGGCAGGACTTCCAGCGTATAGGAGCCGTCCATCAGC
>JAHJYN010000188.1 GCA_018826885.1 Alphaproteobacteria bacterium
AACAAGCCGCTGAAGATGGCGGCCAAGGTCGACGCCGCCGACAAGGTCTATTGGGAGACGGTGATCAAGCCGATGGTCGACGGCAATCCCCTGATCGAATTCGTCGGCGAGATCGGCGACCACGAGAAGTCCGCCTTCCTCGGCGGGGCCGAAGCCCTGCTGTTTCCGATCGACTGGCCGGAGCCGTTCGGCCTGGTGATGATCGAGGCCATGGCCTGCGGCACGCCGGTGGTGGCCTTCCGCTGCGGGTCGACGCCGGAAGTCATCGAGGACGGCCACACCGGCTTCCTGGTCGATACCGTGGAAGAGGCGATCACCGCCGCCGGCCGGGCCCACCTGCTGGACCGCGAGGCCATCCGCGCGCGCTTCGACCTGCGCTTCTGCGCCACCGCCATGGCCCGCCGGTATCTGGACGTCTATGCAGACCTGTCGGCACAACGGCCCTTTGCGAGGACACTGCCGGACAGCTTCATGGCCCCGGCGCACGAACAGAAGAGCTTCGCCGCCCTTGATTGATGCCCGCAAGCCCATGCTGCCCTGACCAGGCCCGCGAAGTCTCCGGCCACGGCAAAATCGGCCAAGGGCGGACCAGGAGCGGATCCCGCCCGTCGGTGGACAGCGACCGCATCCAGCCCCAAACTCCTCACGACCAGAGAGGCAGAACGATCGCGAGGATGACGCCGGCGCGACGGTGGGCAAGGCATTCCATTGCTGGACCCGACCTCGGGGCCGACCCGGGCCGTCAGCGCCCGCTACGTCCAGGCTCGATCGTAATGCATCATTAGATCGTCGACGACGGAATCTGACGGAATGTCTGAGCCGAAACTGCCGGTACCCGATCTCAAACGGCAACGGGACCCGTCAGACGCTTCGAGATGCGGCCTGTCCAAGCGACACCTGCGACCATGCGGCTTGATCAATGATTGTGCCGAGAGCGCGCCGGGTCAACCCACGGGGCCGCCATGTAAGAACCCCTGGTCCAGCGCGTCCTAGGTGTCATCGGCGCAAGACCGACAAGGACGACCTCGTTTGAGTGCGGACTGAACGCCCCAAACAAGATCCAGGAGAGACTGATGAATTGGGTGGTGGAAAATTGGCCCTGGCTCTTGTTCGGGGTGGCTTTTGTGGCGCTGCACCTTGTGGGTCACGGCGGGCACGGGGGGCATGGATCGCATCGATCCAGGGACGCCGGCGATGGTGCCCGTCCACGAGAGGACGGTTCAGATCCGCCCCATGTCCACTGAGCACGACCACCTCCCACAGACGACAGAAACCCCCGGCGGAACCGCCCCATGATAAATACCAAAATAGTGAGCTGGGCTCTCGGAATATCGGCTTCCGTCACCTTCCTGCTGTGCGTGGTCTACGGTTTGATCGCGCCCGCGAGTTTGCACGCACAGGCTCTGCTGGAGCAGATATTACCTGCCTTCAAGTGGCTGACATGGCCCGGATTCCTGCTGGGACTTGCCGAAAGCTTTCTCTATGGGGCCTACGCCGGACTGGTTTTTTGCCCCGTTTACAACTGGCTGAACCGGCGTTGGGGACGGAGCTAGGTCCGGGAGACAATCAGGTTTTGGTCTGCCCTCGCCGGAGCCTCCTTCCGCGCGTCATGAACGTCCCGCGAAGGCGGACATTAGACGCACGTAGCGCTCGCCGCCCCAAGAGCGGCCAGCCTCAGACCACCCCGGCTCAAGCCTGACCGCCTCGGAAACCCCCTCGGGGGACAGCGGGAGGACGCTCTACGAATCTCGCGGCCATTCAGACCGCGCTCAGCGAGGCCGGCAAGACCTGACCGCCCGGGGACGGCGGCCCTGTAATACCGGGGCGCGGACATGCGTCATTATCGACACGGGTCGAGTTCAGCCCCTCGCGGAGAGACCGGAAGATGTCTGTCGCCCACCCCATGCGCCAGAGCGCGCGCCCCCTTCTGTTGGCCGCCGCCGTCGCTCTGGCGCTCGCTTCCTGCCAGGCCAAGCCCGTCGAAGGTCAGTCGCAGACCGTCGATGGTCTTCGACTTGTGTACGGCGTCATCGCCAGTGAAAAAGTGGCCGATCACCCGCGGTCCCACCCTGAGTCCCGGATGCACGACGGGCCGCCGCCGGGGACCGATCACGTCACCCTCGCCGTGTTCGACGCTACAACAAACCGGCGCATTAATGACGCCCAGGTGTCTCTGAGCATCGAAGGGCCGCGCAACTCCGGTCCCGGAGCCGGGCAATTGGACCCGATGCATCGGGACGGTTCCACCACCTACGGCGGCTATGTCTCGCTCCAGCATCCCGGCCGCTACCTGCTGATCTTCCATGTGGCGCGACCCGGTCGGCGCGACGATCCGGTCAGGGCCGTCTTCGCCTACAAGCGATCCTGACAGGCCGTGCCGTGCCCGGGTGCCCCGGTGCCGGCGCACGGATCGTTGTCCACCAAGACTGCCGGCAGAACGAGGACCGGCGCGAAACCACCGCCCGGCGTGCGCATATTGGTGGTCTGCCCCTGGTAGAGGCGGGCCGCCGCGAGCAGCATCCGCCCCCCGTAGGTGTAAAGGCGCACGTCGACCTTCAGACTGACCGGCTCGTCGTCGGGCTGGATGCGTCGTTCCCCCGGAGCGGCATAGGCTTGCGCGACGTAGGCGGCGGCTTTGATCTCTTCCCAGACCCGTCGGGTGAGTTTGGCTCCGCGGTAGGCCGCCTTGCTGGCGTGGCCCCGGACCGGCTTGAAGAACCAGTTGCGTCGGTCCGCCCAAAGCTCTGCGGCGTTTTCCGGTTGGACGAGGACGGTCCGGGGAACGGCCGCCGCAAGCACAGCGGCATGGTCCGCCGCCAGTCCCCAACGCCTTAGTCTTTCGGGATCGGACAACAGGGTAAGGTTCTGCTTGTCGGCGAGGCGGCTATAGATATGCGGGTTGGGCGTGACCACGACCAGGTCTCGCTCATAGGCCTGCCTGAGGACCGCGTGGGCCGGCTCCTCCAGCAGAAAATCGACCAGACGATTGTAGACGATGTCCACACGAACGCCGCCGAGCGTCAGCGCGTCGCCTTCGAGCTTCAGATCGCGGGGATCGCCGATGAGGGCCTCGAGTCCGACCGCCCGCAGCTGGGCCTGGGCGAGCCTGAACTCCGGATAAAGCGCCTGCGCCAGGGGATCATCATCGAGGATGGCAAGCGTTGCCGGCGTCCCTCTCCCGTTCTGCAGGCACCACTCATTGCGGAACATCTCACCGATGTGCTGCTGGAACGTCGCCGGCCCCGGAGCCTCGACACCGGCGACGACGCCCGCGCAGCAAGCCTGCTGCGACCGGGCAAGAACGGCGTTCAGGAAGGCGCCTCCAGCGTTGGTGTTGATCTCGATGAGCTTGGGGCCGGCGGGCGTCACGTGGAAGTCGTAACCCATGAAGGCGCCCAGCGGACCCGGGTCCCGAAGCGCGAGTGGCGGAGTCCAGGCCGTGGCCGCTTCGCGATACGCAGGCAATACGACAGCCGTCTCAGCCGCCGCGACCACATCCATCATCCGGCCGAGCGTCTCTGCGGGCAGGAAAACGGGGGACCGCGCGAACAGCCAGGGATGGGTTTGAGCGAGAGTCTCGGCGAACCCGGGGGTCTCCGTCTCGCGATCGAGGGCGGCCGCTAGGGCCGCCTGATCCACCCCCACGCAAAAGCAGCCGCCGTTCAGCTGGTCTGCGCGTACGGAGCCCGCCAAGGGCGACAGATCAGACATCAGTCAACGAGCCTCCTTCAGGGTGGCGAACCGGCTTGCTCCGCGTCGAGTCACCGGTCAAGGCCAAGCAGCCGGGAAGCATGGCGTGCGATCATCCGTTCTTCGTCGGTGCGGATCATCCAGACGGTGACGGGACTGCCGGCTGCGCTCAACCGTCCAGTCCCGCGGCTATTGGCGGCCGGGTCGAGCTCGACACCCAGCCAGGCGAGCCGTGCACAGATCTCCGCCCGGATCCGCGGTGAATTCTCGCCGATGCCGGCGGTGAAGACCAGACCGTCGAGCCCCTCCACGCTCCCCGCCAGGGTCGCGACCTCGCGCGCCGCCCGGTACACGAACAGATCGACCGCCTCGCGCGCGGCCAGGTCGTCGCTTTCCAACAGGACGCGCATGTCGCCGCTGAGCCCCGAGACGCCCAGCAGGCCGGAGCGCCGGTAAAGCAGATCGACGAGTTCTGCGGCGTCGAGCCCCGCGATCTGCTGCAGGTAGAGCACCACCCCAGGGTCCAGGCTCCCGCAGCGCGTTCCCATGACCAGGCCGTCGAGCGGGGTGGCGCCCATGGTGGAATCGACGCTGCGACCGTTCCTCAGTGCGCAGAGGCTCGCGCCCGAGCCAAGATGGGCCGTGACCACGCGTCCGGTCGCCGTCGACGGATCAAGCAGCGCGAGTTGCTCGGCCACAGACTCGTAGGACAGACCATGAAAGCCGTATCGGCGAAGCCCCCTGGCTTCCCAGACCCTGGGCAGGCCCAATCGATCCGCCACCGGCTCGTGACCGCCATGGAAGGCGGTATCGAACGTCAGGACCTGAGGTAGATCGGGATGCGACTTCCGAAGCGCCCAGGCTCCCGCAAGTCCTTGCTGCTGGTGGAGCGGGGCGAGCGGAGCAAGGGCGTCGAGGGCCTTCAGGACCGGCTCGGTGGCCGCGACGGCCTGGCTGAAGTCCGGACCGCCGTGCACAATGCGATGTCCAACCCCGGCCACGGGCCCCGCCAGTCGCGCCTCCACCCATCGCAAGAGGTCCGGCGCGTCGCTGCTCCCGTCCACCCAAGGGGCTTCAGTCAGGACGCCTCCGGCGGTGTCCAGGCTCACGACCCGTCGATCCGAACCGTGGGACTCGATCCGGCCCCGCAACACCGGTGCGAGAGTGCCCCCGGCGGTCTCGAACGCGCCGAATTTGACCGTGGACGAGCCGGTGTTGACAGCGAGGACGGACCGCATCCTGGCGACGATCCCTGATTGGCGCACGCCGGGCGTGCCGATCATTTCCTGACGCGGCCAACCCTCACCCCTTACGGACCCGCCCGCGCCGGCCGCCTCATCCACCTCGCCCGTGAACCGGGCGCGGCGTAATGCTCTGCCGCCGGCGGCGTCAGATAGGCAGCGATGTTCAGTTTCTCGCGAAAGGATTCGGCCCAATGGCTTCGAACCAACCGTCAGGACGCATGCTGAAATTCCTCACGCTCGCCGCTTTCGGCGCGGGTCTGACCTATCTGCTCATCGGGGAACATCGGGTCCACCTCCTCGGCTGGCTACCGTTCCTGCTGCTCCTGCTCTGTCCGCTGCTGCACATGACCATGCACGGCGGTCACGGTCGCGGGCATCGTCAGGGACCGCCGGGCCCTTCGGCCGCCGATTCCTCCCATCCGCACCAATCCTGAGCGAGGTTCCCGTGCCCGAACCGCAAGCCTACGGCCTCTGGTCCCTGGTCATCCTGAACTCGGTCCTGTTCATCTTTTTCGCCTTCACCTTCTTCAAACCGAGGACGGGCCGGGACTGGCGCTCATTCAGCGCCTTCAGCGCCTTCCTGGTGGCGCTCTTCACCGAGATGTACGGTTTTCCGCTCACACTCTATTTCCTGTCCGGATGGCTGCAGACGCGCTTCCCCGGCGTCGACTGGTGGTCGCACGACGCCGGACACCTCCTCGAGACGATGTTCGGCTGGAGGGCGAACCCCCATTTCGGGCCTTTTCATATCCTCAGCTTCGCCTTTATCGGCGGCGGCTTCTGGCTGATCTCCACAGCCTGGCCGGTACTCTATCGCGCCCAGAAGAATGGAATGTTGGCCGTCAGCGGTCCATATCGATCCATCCGTCATCCGCAGTACGTCGGCTTCGTACTGGTGATGTTCGGCTTTCTGATACAGTGGCCGACCGCGCTCACCCTGGCGATGTTCCCGGTGCTGGTCTTCATGTATTGGCGGCTCACTAGGAGCGAGGAACGCGAGATCGAGGCGCGCTTCAGCCCGGAATACGCGATCTACAGGCTGGCCACACCCGCCTTCGTTCCGCGACTGCGCCGAACGGATAGCGCGACACCTTCGCGTCCCTGAACTGTCACTCGACCCGGGGCTTGCAGGAACCTTGCGCTCTCACCGGGCGCATACGTGAGTGCTCGGCAGGCAGCACCGTATTCGCTCAAGGTGGCGCTCAACCTGAGTTCAACCTCAACATTCTCCTTAATCGATCAGCCAGTTCAATACGCACCGCGGTCGACAATCCCTCAGAATTTCGGATACAAATAGTGTTGATCTGACGGTTTGATCTATCGCAATGTCGAAGGCGGTCTTCGGACCAATCCTGCTTTCCAATTGAAGGACAGGATTTGTCAGATGAACCTGAAACGCACCTCCGCATCAGATGCGCCGACGTCGGTGCCCCCGCCGATTGGCCTGGTGCCGGCATTGGCCCGTCCGGAGGAAATTCAACGCCTCGTGGAATCGAGTCTTCAAAACGGCCGGGATGGTCATTTGCGTTTTCTGAGGAGACGCCTTCGGTCGAGGGAAGACGCCGAAGACGTTCTGCAGGAGTTCGCCCTGAAGGCCACGCAGGGCGCGCGATACGTGACCAATCCCGGCAAGATCGACGCATGGCTCGGCATCTCCCTGCGCAATGCCCTGTTCGATCGTTACCGTCGCAATGCGAGCCGTAATCGGCTGAACGAGGCCATGCTGTCGGAGCTTCCCGTATCCGCCGGAGACGATGCGCCTGAGGGTCTGGACCGGGCGTTGCAGTGCCTGTCCGAAGCCCTCGGCGACCTCAGACCGGAGACCGCCCAACTGCTGCGGCGCGCCGAGCTCCAGCAGACGCCTCTCAAGGTGATCGGCCGTGAGATGCAGCTGACCGCCAACAATGTCGGCGTTCGGCTTCACCGCGCCCGCGCTTCGCTGCGTCGTGTGATGCAGGTGCGCTGCGACTCCTGCTCCGAACCCTGCGCCCTTGCGGCACGGTGGAGGCTATCCGTCAGCCCGGCGGTTCAGGCCTCAACCGCGCTCGCACGGCGCTGCGTCGGGTGAATCAGGTGCGTTCCGACGCCTGTTCTGAATCCTGCACTCTCGCGGCGCGGGGGAGACCCGTTGTCAGGTCCGCGCGTCAGCCCTCGATCTCGATCATGTCGTCATGGGAGGCGGCATAGTCCAACGCATAGGCCATTTCGCCCGCCGTCTCGGCGTGTACTGTCAGCAGTGGCTGGCCCGTCGCGACCTCCGTCCCCAGGCGCACATGCATCTCGATGCCGGCGGCCTTCCGTTCAGGTGCCCCTGCCAGCTTGGCCAGGGTGGCTATCTGGCGGTTGTTGATCAGGATGACACGGCCCGAGCGGGCCGCATGAATGGGTGCCCGCTGGGCCGCGACGGGCGGCGTCCGCATGCCCCCTTGGGCCTCGCAGATCCGCTGAAACCTGACCCAGGCGCGACCGTCGGCAATGACCGCTTCGGCAGTGGCGGCCCCCAGACCAGCCTTCGCCGCGCCGGCGAGTTCGAGCGCAGCACCCGCCAGCAGGCAGGCGCGTTGGCGAAGATCCTGCGGCGCTTCGGGCCTGTTCTGCAGCACCGCCAGAACATCAAGCGCCTCCAGAGCCGGCCCGATGCCGACGCCGACGGGCTGACTCCCGTCGGTCTGAATGCATCGCGCCTTCAGGTCGAACCGGGCCGCGATCTCGATGAGTCGCCGCGAAAGCTTCCCGGCCGCCTCAGTCGTACGCACCTTGGCGGTGGCGCCGACGGGAATGTCCAGCACGACATGAGTGGAACCCGCCGCGATCTTCTTGGACAGGACCGAGGCGATCAGCTGACCCTCGGTGTCCACATCCAGAACGCGCTCCACCCGGATGAAGATATCATCGACGGGGCTTAAGCTCACGGCCCCGCCCCAGACGACGCAGCCCCCCTCGGCATCCACCACGCGACGCATGGCGGGCAGATCGAGATCGACCGGCGCCAGGGTTTCCATGGTGTCGGCTGTGCCCGCCGGCGACGTGATGGCCCGCGAGGATGTCTTGGGGGTAACCAGGCCGCACGCGGCGAGTATGGCCACCACGATCGGCGTCGTGCGGTTGCCCGGAAGCCCGCCGACGCAGTGCTTGTCCATTACGACGTCGGACGCCCAGTCGAGCTGGTCTCCCGCCCCGACCATGGCGCGTGTGAGGGCTACGGTCTCGGCATCATCCAGCGGCAGGACCGAGGTCGCGGTGAGAAAGGCGGCGAGATGGATGGGGGTGTACTGGCCCGCGGCCACGTCCCGGATGATGCCGTCGATCGCTGCGCCGTCCAGTCTGGCGCCGTAGATGCGCCGTCGCACGCTGGACATGGATTCGATCGCGGGCGCGTGCCGCACGGTGACGGGGTCACCGGTCTTTACGCCCAGCGCTTGCCAGGCTTCCTCGGAGAGCGCGGCCTCGTCCATGGCGAGAAGGCCGCCATCCATCTGATAGAGGGTGGCGTAGACCTCCCGGTCTGCGGACTTCACCACGACCTGCGACCGGGCCGACAGACCCTCCGAGCGGCAGGCGGGGCAGTCCCGATGCATCAGTACGATCGATTCGTGCTGGGCGTGGAGACCGAAGCGGCGCGCTTTCAACGGCGCTGCCGCCTCGGGGGCGGTTTTGATCCTGTCGCTCACAGTTCGTGACGCTCCATCATCTCGGGGATAATGCAGTCCCATCCGAGCCGGTCCTGGATCCGGACCCGCAAGGCGTCGGACGCATGGGGCTCGCCATGGACGATGAAGGTCTTGCGTGGCGGCCGCTTGATCCCGGACAGCCAGCGCAGGATTTCCTCATAGTCAGCGTGGGCCGAAAGCATCGGCAGGGTCGCCACCTCCGCGTTGATCGGAACCCACTGACCGTGGATTTTCACTTCCCTGGCGCCTTCGACCATCGACCGGCCGCGGGTGCCGGCCGCCTGGTAGCCCGAGAAAAGTATGGTGTTGCGGCGATCCGGGCCGAAGGCCTTGATGTGGTGCAACACCCGGCCGCCCGTCGCCATCCCGCTTGCCGCCAGGATCACTTTCGGCATGGGACTGACGGTGATCTTCTTCGACGCTTCGACGTCCCGCACATAGGTGGCGATCCCGCACGCGGCCTCGCAGACGTCGCGCGGCATGCGATGATCCTCCAGGTGCGCGCACAGGAGGTCGGTCGCGTTGATCGCCATGGGGCTGTCCATGTAGATCGGCACCAGGCCGATGCGGCCCGCCTCCTTCAGTTGCCAGAGATGGTACAGCAGCGACTGGGCGCGACCGACGGCGAAGGTAGGGATGACAACCGTGCCGCCCCGCGCGGTGGTTCGCTCGATGACGTCCCCCAGGGTCTGAGTGGGGTCGTGCGGATCATGGAGCCGGTCCCCATAGGTCGACTCGACCACGACGTAGTCCGCCTCCGTCACCGGCTCCGGATCGACCATGGTGGCGTCGCCGTAACGGCCGAGATCCCCGGAGAACAGAATCCTCGTTCCGTTCCAGGTCACCTCGGCCGTCGCGGCCCCGAGAATGTGCCCGGCCCGACGCAGCATGAGAGTGGCTCCGCCCGGCAAACGGACCTCTCGCTGAAAGGCCGTGGAAGAGAAACGCTCCACGGCCCGCTCGGCGTCGTGCACGCCGTAGAGGGGTAGCGCAGTCTTGTGCTTTGAGTAGCCGTACCTGTTGGCGTTCTCGGCGTCCTTTTCCTGGATATGACCGCTATCCCGCAGGATGATCTCGGCGACGTCCCGCGTCGCCGCGCTGGCCAGGATCGGCCCCCGAAAACCGTCCTTTACCAATTTCGGCAAATAGCCCGAATGATCAAGGTGGGCGTGGGTGAGGACGACGGCGTCGATGCTGGAGGGCTTGATCGGGAACGGATCCCAGTTCTGCTCCCGGAGCTTCTTCAAACCCTGAAAGAGACCGCAATCGACGAGGATACGGCGGCCATCCGATTCCAGCAGATGCTTGGAACCGGTGACTGTGCCTGCGCCGCCCAGACTTGTGAGGGTGATCACGATGTTGCTCCTTCGTATGTCATGCGGGCTGCAGGATGCGGGGATGAGCCTTGCCGGCCACGGCAGCGGCCTCCTCGAGCGTCAGGACCTCGTGCGGGTCAATACCCAGCAGTTCAGCCGCAGCGGCGACCGCGTGCGCCCAGGTACAGCGGTTGGCGAACAGGAGGCCTGCCGTGTCGAGCGTTCCGCCGCGGCTCAGATAACCGAGCGCCCGGGTGCGCTCCGGCCCTCCGTCGAGGCGACGCAACAGCCCAAGCATCGGTTCCGGGCGGGTATGGGTGAGGATCAGACGGGGAAGACGTCGAGGAAAGAGTGCTTCGAGTTCCTCGTCCGAGACCGCATGCGCAGCTTCGATCTCGTCCCTCGGGACCCGGAACCGCCCGGGCTCAAGCAGGGCCGTGACACAGGCGCGGCGACCGCTCTGATTGAGCCGTGCCGCTGCCGCCAGCGCCTCTCGGGCCTGGTAGGCGCCGACCGCAACGATCTGAATTTCGGCATTGCCGAGATCTCCCCCGATCAGGGCGGCGCCGCGTTCCCAAAGATCCAGAGCCTCCTCCCCGCTGAATACCTGGGGCAAGATCCGTTTGGGCGTGATCAGACAGGCGACCTCGCCGCGCCGGCCGTAGACCCCGCGCAGCGTGGCAACGGCGCTGTTGGCATCGACAGGGAACAGCACACGGGCGGTGTCCGACATCTCTCCGAACAGGGCTTCGGCAAGCGTGGGGTCCTGGTGCGACTGTTCGTTCTTGCCGTTCTCCCAGGTGTGGGATGTGGCAAGGAGAGGGACGGCGAGCCATCCCGGAGCCTGACCGCTCTCGCGCTGATGGCGAGCGAAAATGATCTCCTGGCGAAGAAGGCCCAGCATTTTCACGGCAAACGCTTCGTAGCTCACGATGAGATTGAGACCGCCCTTGTTACCAAGCGCGGCACCCGCGACCGCCTCTTCATTGAGAGCGGTGATCACGGACCCGTCGATCGCCTCGGCGACGCCGGCTTCCGGTCGGTTCACTCTGTGGCGAAGCCGGTCGAGCGTGCGCCCCATGCCGTTGCTTCTAAGCTCGTCGGGATTGCCCAGGCGCACGCGCAGGTCCGGGTTGGCGTCGACGAACTCCACGAACCAGTTGTCGATCGCCTCCATCGGCGGCCTCGGCCCGTCCGACCAATCCGGAACGGGCCTCATGGGCGCTGGCGGCACCCGCCGCGCGGCCGGATGGCTGCTTTCCAAAGGGCGGCGCTGCAGACTGTGGGTTGTGAGAGCCCCAAGGGCGGCGTCGAGTTCGCTTTCCTGCACGAACAGCGCCGCCGCCGCCGCGTTGAACGCGGCCCGCGCCTGCTCGCTGGTTCGGGGGTCGCCCTCCAGCGGCAGGTTATGCGCCCGGTTCGTACCAGCCCCGGGAAAACCGAACCCCTTGACCGCCCGGGCGATCACATAGGGCAACGGCGCTGGATAGACCCGGTCGGGATCCGCCTTGAAGCGTGCCATCCGCTCTTCGGAGTCGAGGATGGCCCACGCCACCGCGGCTGGATCGTGTCCGTCGATCTGGACCGGGTCGAAACCGTTCAGCCGCAGGTGCCGTTCGAGCCAGCACGCGCCGCCGTCCTGGGCGATCTCCGTGCGTTCCTCGATGCGGCGCCCGTTGAGGATCATGATCGGCGTCGCCAGACCGCTGTCCTCCGCCCGCCACCAGCGCGGCGACCAGTCTGACCCACGCTGCTCCTCGAAAGCACCGTCGCTGAGAAAGGCGACCAGACTCTCGCCGGGCAGCGGGATGTGGACGTATTCGAGCTCGGCGAACCCGAGGTAGCCGCCCTCCGAGATGGCCCCGGCGGTGTCCGGCCCGGCGTGGCTGCCGAGCGGCGTGGCGGGCCGACCGTCGGCTCCTATGGCATAGCTGTAGAAGTCCGAAACGAGCTGGGACAGGCCGGCGTCCGAACGGCTGTAGCGACCCTTCTGCCGGGGCGACACATCGCCGGTGAGGGCATTGACCGCCTCAATGGCGGCCACGCAGTGCCCCTGGCCCATGATCCACGACCGCGTGGTCCCGGACAGGGCGTTCGCCAGCAGATAGCCGACGAAGGCGGTGACCATGTTCAGGGATCCGCCGGTATGGCCCTCCGGCGGGACCTTGAAAGCCTCCGCCGGCAGGGGCGCACCGGACAGGTCGACACGGCGTGCGTAGGTCATGTGCGCCACCAGCCACATGCCGGCGCTCGCGAGCCGATCTGCAGCGGCCACCAGACGGTAGACCGACTCCTCGTCCGGGCAGAGGCCGCGCCGCACGAGACGCTGCGCCATGCTTTCGAGGCGCGTGATTGTTTCGGCGCGTCGGGCCAGCGGCCCATAGCCGGATTTCCACGTTTCCGCCCAGGTGATCGACACGGTTCCGCCTTGCCATAAACAGGCGGGCGCAGTGCCCGCTCTGGAGATAAGACGTCCCCTACCCGGAACGCTTACATCGTTGCGGAGAGACCGACAGCGGGATCGCCCATTCCACGCCGGTACGCACCGGCCGGGCGCGCCAACCCAGCCCTGACTTCCCGGTCGGTACGGTCAGGGAGACCGGCTGTCCCGCCGGCCAGGTGATGCCGGATCGGCACGCAGGTCGATCAGATCCGTCTGACCGAAGGTTTCGCTGTAGTCCAGAACTGAGACGACGGTCGGGCGCAGACGAACAACCGCGACACCCTCCAGAACCTCAGCCGGTGCTGGACGTCCGGGTCTCGGAAACTTCTTCAGAACAAGATCAGCCACTCTCGCGAGCTCGGCGGCGTCCGTGACGCGCTCCGCCTCAGCCGCGAGGGAGAGCGCCTGGATGTCTCTCGAGGTCTCGAAGCCGGGCGTGACGGTCGCCGACACCCGGGGGTCCCGGGCGATGTTTCTGATCTTTTGCGACAGAAGGTCCGTCCCGAAATACAGGTTCAGGTCGTCGTTCACGAAACTGACGACGGTTGCGTGCGGCCAGCCATCTTCGCGCACCGTCGCCAGGGTGAGGGTCGCGGCCTGGCCGAGAATGGAGAGGATCAGCCGCCTCTGCTCAAGCTCCACTACACACCCTCCAACGTGCCAGGGACATCGGACGGAGACGGGCGGAGCATGTCGTGGCTCCGCCGCCCCGTCCTCGAGCGATCAACCCGGATGGCGCTCAAGCCAGGATTCCAGTTCCGCGACTTCCCGTGTCTGTGCGTCAATGACGGCCTGCGCCATGCGGCGGGCCTCCACATCCGTCGCATCGCTCGCCAGAAGAGCCCGCGACATCGCGATGCCCCCCTGGTGGTGGGCGATCATTTTGCGCGCCCAGATCCGCTGGGTGTTCACATCGGTCGCCATCATCATGGCGCGGTGCATGCCCATCTCGGACTCCGAGAAGGCCGTCCGGGGCATGTTCATCCCCGGGGGCATGGTATGATCCTGGCCCATCATGCCGTGACCGTCGCCAGCGTGTGGCATGCTCATCCCGGCCATCGGCCGACCCGGCATCGCCGTTCCGGAGTCCGCGGCGGTGGCGGCGCACCCGGCGGCTCCGAGCAGGGAAAGAATCGACACGGCGACCGCGGTCCGCCTGACGGAGCGTTGAGTGACTTCAAACATGGAGGAGATCCTTTGGATCGCGTCGCCTGCCAACAGAACGTGACGTCCGGATCGCGGCGGCTTCTGATTCAACGAACACCGGCGTCCTTGGTTCAGTTTAGCTATCAAAGCGTACTTGCGATCGAACGGGGGCAAGGGGGGCCGAGCATCCGGGGCAGGCCGAGGCTGAGCACGACGCCAGCCCCGGTCAGTATCGACATGATGAGGAACGACGCACCGGGCAACCAGGCGACATCGTACAACAGGCCTCCCGCGGCCGAACCGACGGCCGCCCCCAGGCTTGCCGCGGCGGTTTGCCGGCCGAGTTGGGCCCCCTGCGCCCTGCCGGCCCGGCTGGAGATCCAGTAGACCAGGATCGGCGTCAGTATGCCGGCGCTTGCCGCCACCGCCCCGATCACCGCGAGCATCCAGCTGAAATTGGTCGCGCGAGGCAGCAAAAGCAGCCCGATCGTCAGGACGACCAGGGCCGGCGCGATCATCCAACGGGTGGTTGAGGGTCTGACCCAGGGCGAAAACACCATGGCTTGCACCACGATCATCACCACGCTGCACTCCGTGAACATGAGGGCGATCTGGGTCGTGCTCATGCCCAGTTCCTGTTTGCCTCGAAGCGACAGACCGACCTCGAATACCCCGACCCCGGCGGCGACGATGAACGCCAGAATCAGCAGTTTGGGAATCAGCCAGCGACTTGCAGGCGCCGCGGTCGGGTCAGGCCTGCTCACCTGCTCCCGGTGCCGGGTTCGCGGCAAGACGAAGACGGCGGCGCCGGCCACGGCAAAGGCGAGAACGGCGGTCGCGCCCAGCGGAAACGCCAGCGACCCCATCGGATCGCCACTCGAGACCAGGTCCGCGGCAGCGCTAGCGATGAACACGCCCAGCATTGGCCCCAGCAGGAATCCCGAGATGCCCGACAGGCTGACGAACGTCAGGCGGCGCGCCCGCGCCTCCTCGGTCGCCGCCAGATCGCCGATGGTGGCCAACGCAACCGGTGTAACCGCCGCCGCGAACAGGCCGCTTAGCACCCGTTCCGCGTAAACGGCGACGAGGCTCTCAACGAAGGCGAAGACCAGCATGGTGGCGCCGAAACCCACAAGCCCGATCAGCAGGATCACCCGGCGACCATATCTGTCGGACAGGCGGCCCCACATCGACGCGAAGAGAAACAGAGACAGCATGTAGAGGCCGGTCAACAAGCCGGTTGACCGGGAGATCTCCCCGGCCTCCGCCCCGGCGCCCAGCAGCCGCTCGATGATGAACGGCAGCAGCGGAAGAAGAACGCCGAAGCCCATAGACACGGTAAAGACCGCTGCCATGAGGACGGCCATCGTCGCGGTCGGTATGCCCGACGGAGCGAGGTCTTTCATGCGGCCGCCGTCGCCCCCGCCGTCGCAGACGTGGAGGCTGCGGGAGCCTCGCCCGGGCGGTGGATGCCGGTCAGCTTGGTCCGCTTCAACATCAAGGCGTTGATCGCCACAAGCGCCGAACTTCCGGACATGGCGATGGCGGCAATGCTGGGGCCGAGCAGGAAGGGATAGAGGACGCCGGCGGCCAGCGGGAAGGCGATGACATTGTAGCCGACCGCCCACCACAGGTTCTGATGCATCTTCCTGAGCGTGGCCCGCGACAGTTCGATGGCACCCACGACGTCGAACGGGTCGCTCTTCATCAGCACGATGTCAGCACTCTCCATGGCGACATCGGTGCCTGCGCCGATGGCGAAGCCGACGTCGGCCTGGGTCAGGGCCGGGGCGTCGTTGACGCCGTCACCGACCATCCCGACCTTCTTGCCTTGCGCCTGAAGTTCCTTGACCTTGCTCGCCTTGTCGCCGGGCAGGACATCGGCGAACACGCGGTCGATACCGAGCCCCTTGGCGATCCGTTCGGCCGTACCCTGGTTGTCCCCGGTCAACATGATCACCTCCACGCCGCGCGCGCGCAGCGCCTTGACGGCCTCGATTGCCGTCGGCCTCACCGCGTCGGCGATGGCGATGAGACCCACCAGTTTACCACCCACAGCGAGATGAACGACGGTCCGGCCCGCGCCCTGCAAGGCTTGGGACTTCGCGCCGAGATCGCCGAGGTCGATCCTGTTCTCGGTCATCAACCGCTTGTTGCCGAGCAACGCCATCTTGCCGCCGACCTTTGCCTGGGCACCCTTTCCTTCGATGTTGGTGAAGTCGGTCGCCTTGGGCGCCTTTACCTCGGCGGCACGGCGCAGGATCGCTTGGGCCAGCGGATGATCCGATCCGGCCTCCACGGCCGCGGCCGCGGCCAACAGCTGGTCTTCAGTCGCGCCCGGGGCCGTAACCAGATCGACCACCTCGGGCTGTCCCATCGTCAGCGTGCCGGTTTTGTCGAAGATGATGACGTCCAGCTTGGTGGCCTCCTCCAGCGCCGATGCATTCTTGAACAGAATGCCGTTCCGGGCGCCGAGGCCGGTGCCGACCATGATCGCCATGGGTGTCGCCAGGCCCAGCGCGTCGGGACAGGCGATGACGAAGACGGTAATGGTCAGGCTGACGGCGAACAGCAGGGGCTGGCCGATGACCCAGAACCAGACCACGAAGGTCAGCAGTCCAAACAGGATCGCGGCCCAGACCAGCCATTGCGCCGCCCGATCGGCCAGCAGTTGCGACGGCGCCTTGGAGTTCTGGGCTTCCTGAACCAGCTTGACGATCTGGGCCAGAGCGGTGTCCGCGCCGACCTTGGTGGCGCTGTAGCGGAACGTACCGCTCTTGTTGATCGTCGCGCCGATGACAGTGTCGCCAACGGTCTTTTCCACCGGCATGGATTCACCGGTCAGCATCGATTCATCGACCAGCGACGTCCCTTCAAGCACCGTTCCATCGACCGGAATCTTGTTTCCCGGGCGGATCACCACCGTATCGCCGGACACGACCTCGGCGGTCGGCACTTCCAGTTCCTTGCCGTCGCGCAGGACGGTCGCCATCGGCGGTGTCAGGTCCATCAGGGCGCGGATGGCCTCGGAGGCCCCCGCCCGAGCGCGCATCTCGAGCCAGTGACCGAGCAGGATGAAGACCAGCAGGATGGCTGACGCCTCATAGAACTGCTGGCCGCCGTAGATGAAGGTGGAGCCGACGCTAAAGAAATAGCCCGTGCCCACGCTCAGGACGACGAGCACCGCCATGTTGGCGACGCCGTTCCGCAACGATCGCCAGGCCGCGACCACGAAGGGCCAGACTGGATAGAGGATGGCACCGCTGGCCAGGATAAACAGGACGAGGTCCAGCCTGAGGCCGAACGGCGGCGGAATCCGGATGAAGTCCATGCCCATCGGCGAGAAAACGAAGATAGGCACGCTGAACCCCAGCGCGATCCAGAACCGGTTGCGCATGTCGCGCACCATCGACTGCATGTCCTTGCCGGACCCGTGGCCCATTTCGTGGGCCATGGCGTCTTTCTGCGCCTTGCCCTGGGCCGCGTCCTTCCCCTTCGTCGTCGCCTGCTTGGCGGCAGAGGTTGTGCTCCCCCCATGACCCCCATGCGCGTCGGCAGTCGCGGGCCCGACACGCTCCGGGCCGCCCTTGGCCGGCGCGGGGTGGTCCTGGCAGACATGTTTGGGCAGGGATTCGCCGTCGCAGTGAAAGCCGCATGCCTCGATGGCGGTCCTGATCGCGGACAGGCTGGTCCTGGAGGCGTCGTAGGCGACCGTCGTGGAGCCGGAAACCGGGTTCACCGACACACGGCCGACCCCGTCGATACGGCCCAGTTGTCGCTCGATCCCTGCCGCCCCGAGGACCGAGAACAGATTGCCGACGTCGAGGGTGCGGGTGGTCATGACTGAGTTCCGTCTGGTGACGGAGCATCCGAAGGATGCCCCGAGCAATTGCCTGTGCGCCTTTCCTTGGACGTCACGGCCCAGGGATCGTTACGTCCAACCTGGGGCAGGCTTCTACTTTGTCCGGGCCCCGGCCTCGGCGAACAGGCCGCCTTCGATGCCCATGGCCAGATCTGTTGCGGCGATTGAAAGGCGGCCCGATGTCTCGCGACCGTCGAGCGCCCTTATGGCGTCGATCGTTTCCGGCACCACGATCGCCTGATTGTCGACCATATAGGCGTAGAAGAGTTCATCGCCCTGTACCTTGAGCATGTCGGCCCAGAGCGCCACCTCATAGAGGTCGCTGCGAGATCGGCCCCGATCCCCCATCAACTCCTTGACGGCGTTGAGGGCGTCCAGACCGTACTCGTCCTTCATCAGCAGAATGCGGGACGAAGATCGCAGGGCATCCAGCACTTCTTCCTTGTCCGCCGGTCGGGTCATCTGGATCGACCAGTAGTGCAGATGGGCGATCGTCTCCGGAACCTTGACGGCCATAGTCACCACATCAAGGTCCGGATCGACGGTCTGGGCGTCGGGGCCCTGGTGACTGGGGATTTCGGGCTCCGGAACGAGGGTATTCATGATGCCGCCCAGGTGGCTTTCCCACGGATCAGTCGCGCGTCGAAGCAGGACGCCGCGGGCCCGGAGGAGCAATCCCGCGCGCTTGAGGGCACCCAGCGTCCGCACCGTCGCTGTGGTGTTGCAGGAGACCACCCGGGTCGACTGGCGCCCGACCGCCGTCTCGAAATTGGCCTCCGCGACGAAGGAATGGCCGGTGACCGCGTGCTTCTCTCCGCCCTGCAGGACGAACTTCAGCCCCCGGCTCCGGTAGAGCGGGACGTTTTCGGCCGCCACCCGCTTGGGGGTGCAGTCGACGATGACATCGACCTCGTCCAACAGATCGTCCAGGCGGCCGGCAGTCGGCGCGCCCGCCACGTGGAGCTCATCCAGCGCCTGGGCTGTGGCGGCGAACAGCGGCACGCCCGAATCCTGAAGGACACGGGTGCGCCAGTCGGTCGTGACGTCTGCGACCCCCACCAGGGTCATGTCCTTCTGGGCCCGGACCGCATCGGCGACCCGTTTGCCGATTACGCCGTATCCATTCACGGCGACCCGGGTTGGTCTGGTCATGGCAACACCTCTCCAGTTCGATCACAAAACAGGCGACGAACCGGCCGCGCATTGATGCACATCAAGGCGTAGCCGCGCCAGCGCATGAAAGTCTGGAACGATGTCGGATGGGACGGGATGTCCGACGCATATGATCGAAGACACCACATCGTGGCTAGAGATCTGCGGATTCTGACTACGGTCATCTTAAGTCGCAATTCAGCGCTCAAGTTCGCAAAGTCTTTCCGGAGCGCCTCCCTTGGGGGCGCTATAGTGTATACTACATATTTGCGAAACACGTCGAATTCGATGACGCTTACTCGGATCTGTTCAAGTGCCCTCATGGATCGACTTGCTTCAAGGTGGCGCTGGATGGGGCAGTATTGGTTTTTTGGCCAGTTGATTTGGAGGTGTGGAATTGCTCCGCATCAAACATATAGTCTCGTGTAAGGGGAGCGGCGGACACTCGCCGCGCCAACTGAATCTGGAACACCATTAGGCCACCGACGCGGAACGCAGCTTCGCAGACGGCGAGATAATATTCCCACATCCGGCAAAACCGCTCGTCATAGAGGGCGGCGGCTTGTGCGCGCCGGGCCTGGAAGCGTTCGGACCAGCGCTGCAGGGTCTCGGCATAATGCAGCCGCAGAATCTCCACGTCAGTCACCCACAGATCGCTCTTCTCAACACTGGCCAATACCTCAGACAGCGATGGGCAATAGCCGCCCGGGAAAATGTACTTGTCGAGCCAGGGGTCGGCGTCGCCCGGTGGATTGCGGTGGCCGATCGCGTGGATCACGGCCAAGCCATCCGGCGCGAGCCGGCAACGGATCACGTCGAAAAATTCGCTGAAATGCGGTTCCCCGACATGTTCGAACATGCCGACGGAGACAATTCGATCAAAAGTGCCTGAAGAATGTCGATAGTCTTGCAGGTGAAATCGCACGCGATCATCCATTCCCTCGTCGTGTACGCGCTCTTGCGCAACAGCCAGTTGCTCCTGCGACAGGGTGAGTCCATCGACCTCGACCCCATGACGCCGCGCAAGGTCGAGCGCGAGCCCTCCCCATCCCGAACCGATGTCGAGAACGCGAGCACCAGGTTCGAGGCAGAGCTTCGCAGCGATGTGCCGCTTCTTCTTGAACTGCGCCTCGTCGAGGGTTTCATCGCCAGTCTGGAAATAGGCGCAGGAATACTGAAGGTCGTCGTCGAGGAAGAGTTTGTAGAGCTCTTTCGACAGGTCGTAGTGATGAGCGACATTGACGCGCGCGCGCTCGACCGGATTGCGGCGCTGAAGCTTCTGGACCGGCGCGGCGAAAGCGCGAACCGTCTGAGCCTCTTTGGTCAATGTCTCGGCCGCGGCGACCGCGATAAGGAGAAAGTCGCGCAACGTGCCTTCCTGCACGAGGAGGCCGCCGTCCATATAAGCTTCGCCCGTCCGAAGACTGGGGTTGGCGAGCAATCGGGCCGGTTCGTCGGGATTGGTCAGCCGCACGGTCGCGAAGGGTGCCTCGCCCGTACCGAACACATGGCGCCCATCCCAAGGATCGACGACGACGAGCGTACCGTATTGAACCGCCCGTTCCAGCACCTGGGCCAGCACAGTGAAGGCAGCCCGATCTGGCAAAACAGCGCGCAGGGCTCTTTTCAGCATCAGGTGGTCTCTCCTTGACTGTCGGATCGGCGACGGGATTTCACTAATCAGACGGCGGACTCACCGGTGCATTACAGTCGCGGTATGCAAAAATCGTTGGAGCGAAATCGCGGGGCGAGTCGCAAACGGTCCTGGGCATTCAGGCGGCCTGGGCCATTTCGCAACCTACGATGCCGTGGACTTTTCGGCTCTCAATTGTTGGCTGTCCGACAGGAACACCCCGTCCTCTTTTTGAAGAGGATTCGCCGACCGTATTCGAACAGCTTGTAAACGATCAGTCCTTTGGGAACCTGACCTGCCCCTGAGAACGTCCTCCACTCGGCGCTAGAGGCCGGGGAGCAGATGATCCACCCCGACCTCGAGCACTCGGAGCTCGGATGATTGACCTCGACGGCCTACGCCAGAACGCTAACCGAGCGCTCCTCGAAGGTTCAATGCGATCGGCATTGGCGCGGCAGTTCAAATGTACCGAGGATCAAGCAGGCAGACGACTGAAAGCTGCTGCAACAGTCAGTTATAGGATTCGCCGCATCAACACGTTGGCTCGCTAAGAGACACCAAACGAGCAGGATTAAGGTGGCTCCGGGCTCGACGGGCAGCCCGAGCATGCCTCCCTCAACAGAAGGCCTACGCTCCAGCCGACGACCGAGTGTAAGCCTGCCGGTTCGCAGGCGTCTTACCCTTCAGGCAGCGCGCTGGTGCCAGCCAAATGACCGATTGGGGCCCATTGCCATGAGTACGAAGACGAAGACGAAGACGAAGACAAAGACGAAGACGGAAGTATCGGAAAAATCCACCTACAAGGCAGACCTAAAGGCGGCTCAAATTCAGCTGACCCGCCTGCAGAACCAGATCATCCGGGACGGCCTGAAGGTGCTGGTAGTGCTGGAAGGCCGGGACGCCTCAGGAAAGGATGGGGCGATCAAACGGATCATCCGCCATCTCAGCCCTCGCGAAACCCGGGTGGTTGCGCTCGATCCCCCTTCTGATCGTGAGCGGCGCGCCTGGTATTTCCAGAGATATGTGGCGCACCTGCCAGTGTCGGGCGAGATGGCCCTGTTCAACCGCAGTTGGTACAACCGCGCCGGCGTCGAACACGTCATGGGTTTTTGCACCGACGAGGAATACGAAGAATTCCTGATCACCACACCGTTGTTCGAGAACCTCCTCGACCATTGCGGCGTCAAACTCATCAAATACTATCTGGACGTCTCCAAGGATGAAGAACGCCAACGCCTACGCGCGCGGGCGGAGGATCCCTTGAGCCAGTGGAAGAAGAGCGACATTGATCGTGTCGCGATCAAGCGATGGGACGACTACACCGCCGCGCGCGACGTCATGCTGGCCCGCACCAATTCGCTTATCTCGCCCTGGACCATCGTCAGGGCCGATGACAAGCGCGCCGTACGGGTGGCGCTCATTCGCGACTTGGTCTCGCGCTTCGAGTTCGAGGGAAAGGACAGCCCGCCGGCCGATCCTATGGTCATCTCGAACTATCACGACCCCGACGGGCTGGCCAAGTAAGACGGCGCTCGTGCCATCCTGTGCTCTAAAGCCAGCCGAGTCGCTGGCGCTGTCCAGTTCGCTCGCGCGCCCCGTGCGGCTCGGCGCGGACCGATATCTTTGGCCCCTCGCGCTACTTCGGCCGACCCAAATGACTGTCGGCTGGCGCGAAGTTGCCGAAAAGCGCCGGCGAGGCCTCGGAACCGCGGCAAGGAGCGCCCCGGCAGTGATCGGCCCCAAGGGCAGCGCCTATGTCCTGGACTGCCACCATAGTTTGTGCGCCCGACAACAGCAGGGCGAAACGGTCGCAGCGGTTCATATTGTTGAGGACCTGCAGCACCTGCCTCACGCTGCTTTTTGGCGACGGCTGGATCACCTTGGTTGGTGCCGACCTTATGATGCCAACGGCCAACGGCGCGATTTCCGCCACATGCCAGAACGCTTGATGGACCTTGGTGATGATCCTTTTCGAAGCCTGGCCAGCGTCCTCCGCCACCGGGGTGGATTTAGCAAGTCCGCAGGCCTTTTTAGCGAATTCCGCTGGGCCGATCACCTTCGAACGCACATTGCTCAGGCGCTAGTGGAGCGAGATTTCGAGACGGCAGTTAAGACCGCGCTGCAACTTGCTCGCCGCCCGGAAGCCGCTGGCCTTCCTGGTTCCTTTGGCTAGACAAAAGGATCGAAGATTTTTCCATTGAGGAGGTTTGCCCCTTTCGCGAGAAAGGGCGCACCAGTAAGCTTGGCAGTGCGTCAGTGTGCAGGTGGCACGAGAATTGTGGAAGACAATGCCGAGTGACGAGTCAGATTCTTCGTTGGAGGACGCCAAAGATGTGGCCAATGTCACCGACGCCGCTGTGCGACAAGAATTGGTCGAATGCCATCGCGCTTTTCTGATGTTCCTGCGCCGGCGCGTCAGCAATCAAGCGGACGCCGAGGAAGTTCTGCAGGACTTCATGGAGCGTGCGCTGAGGCGCGCCGGCGACCTGCGAGACATCCAGTCCTTGCGTGGCTGGTTGAGCCGGGTTCTAGCCACCACGCTCATTGACCATTATCGTCGGACTTCGCGCCGCAAAGAAACGCTCCGCGAACCCAGTGAGATGGAAGATTTTGTCGGCGAACCCGACGACGAAATTGACGCGGCCGTTTGCCACTGTCTCTATCGACTCCTGCCGACGATCAAGGCGGATTATAGCGACCTTATTTGGCGCATCGATCTGCTTGGTGAGCCGCGCGATCAGGTCGCCGTGAGCGTTGGACTCAACTTGAACAACGTCAATGTCAAACTCCACCGCGCCCGCCGGGCGCTCAAGACTCGCCTGGAGGATGTCTGCCTGACCTGTCCGGAGCACGGTTACCTAGACTGTCAGTGTGACACGGGCCAGCACATCCACGACATCCGCCAAGGAAATAGCCGGGTCGAGAAGATTAGTCAGTCATGAAAGACGCTACACCGCGCTAATCATTCAACAACCGCTTCCCCACGCATATGCCGCACCGGTCGGGAAACTTCAACGGCTCGATCTGTTGGTCATGTGGCACGGAATCGGGAACCTATGACCTGAACGATTCTGATGGCTCTGCCAGCCCAAGCTTTATCTGCCCGGTAAGCCGTTCCGCGTCAGGCTCATGGCACGGCAAAATCGACCAACCCGTTCCGCTGGTTTGACAGTTCGCCCGAGGTGATCCGCCTCGTGATGCTGATGTAGGTTCTTTAATTGAGGCAAGCAGTTTCTGGATCGGCTTAGTCGTCCCTGGAGGTCCCGTCAGCCCAAACTTTAGTCGCTCGGTAAGCCGTTCCGCGACAGGCTCAACGCCCTGAACGTGTTGGTGATGGACAGCCCCCGGCGGCGCAACCTGGCGGCTGAAGGGATAAAAGATCATTTGCACCGGCACTGCGGCATGCGGCCGCAGTGCCGGCTATCCTTGGGGGCAGACGGCCGGCGGTGCGTAGAACCTAGAGAAAACTGATCGGTCGAGACCGTGCCCGATGGCATGGCCATCCGGCGGTGATCATTGGAGACACCTCATGACCAGAACCCGAATTTCGTCGCTCGCCATCGCCGGTCTGCTGGCTGCGCTGGCGTCCGGTCCCGTCGCCGCCCAGACCGCGCCTCCGGCGGCCAACGCCCACGCCGCCCACGCCGCCCACGCCGCAGCAGCCCAGGCGGCACCTGAAGCGCCGGCGACGAACATGTCGGCCTGTCACAGCATGGCCGGCGTGGATCATTCGTCCATGACGAGCGAGCAACGGGCCGCGATGATGGAACGACATCGGACCATGATGGCCACCCATGGCGCGGCCTCGGCCGATGGAGCCGGTATGGCAGGCATGGCGGGTATGGATCATTCGTCCATGACCCCCGAGCAGCGAGCCGCGATGACGGAACGACATCAGACCATGATGGCCGGCATGGACCATTCCAACATGTCGAGCGAAGAGCATGCGGCGATGAAGGCGAAGCACGAGGCCATGATGGCGGCCTGTGCCGGCGGTATGGCGGGTATGGACCACGGTGCGAACGACCCGGCCCCAGCCGCCGCGGCTGAACCGGCCCACCAGCACTGAGGCCAGCGCCCGCCGCCGGCCTTCGGGTTAGCGGCGGGTCCGTTTTCTGCTCTAGCGCGCGCTCATCAGTTCGTCAGCGATTGCCGCGGTCGGCCCTGTCAGCCCAAACTTTATCCGCCCGGTAAGACGGCTCGCGCCAGGCTCATGGCATGGCCAAATCGACCAACCCGTTCCGCTGGTTTGACAGTTCGCCCGAGGTGATCCGCCTCATGGTGCAGATGTACGTGAAGTACCCGCTGTCGCTGCGAAACGTGGATCGCGAGGACGAGGTGCTGGAATCCTTTGTCACGCGGACCAGAGACAAACCCGCAGCGCTGAAATTCATCAAGAAAGCCATGAAGCGTCACGGCCGACCCAAGGTCGTCGTCACCGACAGGCTCCGCTCATACAAGGTCGCGATGAAGCAGCTGGGCAACGCTGAAAAGCAGGTGCTCGGCCGTTGGCTCAGCAACAGGGCAGAGAACTCACATCTGCCGTTTCGACGACGAGAACGGGCCATGCTCCGCTTCCGGCGGATGAAGACGCTGCAAAGTTCAGCTCCGTCCACGACGCCTTCTACAACCACTTCAACCAGGACCGCCACCTCATCAGCCGAGACGATTTCAAAGCCCGAAGCACAGCCACCTTTGCCGAATGGAACACGCTCGCCGCCTGACGATGAGCTCCCTGCCCTAATTGTGCCCGGTCGAGACAAGTTAGCGTTGAACTGACAGCGCCCACGAGTGCGCCAGTCCGTCGCGACGTCAGCGCCCCCCACCAGGGTCCTGTCCTTCTGGGCCCGGACCGCATCAGTGACCCGTTTGCCGATGACGCCGTATCCTTTCACGGCAACCCGGGTTGGTCTGATCATAGCGACTTCATCTTCTGTGAGTTCACAGAACAGGAGATGAAGCAGCCACGCCTTGATGCACATCAAGGCGTGGCTGCGCCGACGCATGCAAGTCTGCAATGATGGATGAGACGGAATGTCCGACGCATACGATCAAAGACACGACATCGTGGATGGATCGTCGCGGATGTTGACCGCGGCCATCTTCGACGTCGATGGCGTCCTGCTCGCATCGCCTCATGAGCGCGCGTGGCGTGAGGCGCTTGCCGGCTTCGCCGAAACAGAGCGCTTCACGACGGCGATGTACCAGTCCCAGGTCGCGGGCAAGCCGCGGCTCGACGGCGCTCGATCGGCGCTTGAGGCCCTGGGCGTGAACAACGCCGGGCGCCACGCGGTCGCCTATGCAGAACGCAAACAGGCTCGCCTCGAGGAACTGATGCGGACCGGCGGGGTCGAGGCCTTCCCGGACGCCCTGCGTTTCATCGAGGCGGTCGCCGCCCTCGGCTGGCCCGTGGCCGCCGCCTCATCGTCCAGAAACGCCACCGAAATGATGCGGTCAATTCGCCTGGGCACCGGCCAAAGCCTGCTCGATATCTTCCGCGTGAATGTCTCTGGTCGAGAGGTGAAGCACGGCAAGCCGGACCCGGAGCTTTTCCTGATCGCAGCCGACGAACTCGGCGTGTCGCCGACCCGGTGTCTGGTGGTCGAAGACGCTCCGGCCGGCATTCAGGCCGCTCGCGCGGGCGGAATGGCGGCGCTCGGCGTGGCTCGACTGGGCGACGCGGATCAACTGCGGACGGCAGGTTCGCATCTTGTGGTCGAAACCCTGGACGAGATCGCGCTGGTCGATCTTGCGCAAGGGCGGCTCAAGGCTCGGACACCGTGAAGGAAGCAGGGACCATGGAACAGACGCTTGAACCAACAGCGGACGCTGCATGGGTTCTTGTTGACGATGGCTGCGACGCGCTCCGGGAGAGCGATCGCGAAACCCGCTTCACCGTCAGCAACGGTTTCCTGGCCGCCCGGGCCTCCCGGGCGATCAATCAATCACGGCAGCGCATCGCTCCGCCGAGTACCTATGTCGCCGGGCTGTTCGACACGCGCGATACCGAGCGCCCGGTGCCGGAACTGGTCCCCGCGCCGGACTGGCTTCAGATCCGCGTTTCCTTGCCGGGAGGCCCCCTTATCCAGCATTTCGGGCCCGAGCCGTCGCATCCTTTGACGCTCGATATGCGCAGAGGCCTGCTGCTCACCGAATGTCGCCTGGTGGAAGGGTCGGCCGTGAGCCTCCGCCTGCGCCTGCTACGACTTGCCTCACAAGACCAACGAGCGCTGGGTCTGCAGTTGCTTCACCTGGAGACCGACCAGGGCGAGACCGAGATCACGCTCGAAGCCTCCATGGACGGGTTCGATAGCGATCTCACGTCCGAGCGTCTTGAGCAGGAGTTCGGCGTCTGGCGCACCCATCTTTCCGGAAAAGGCCTCGCCATGTCCGCCGCCGTAGCTTTGCGGATCGACGGCCAGACACTTCTTCCGACCCTGCTCAGCCCGTTCAGATGGTCCTGGACCTGGAGAACGCGACCCGGACAGGTCGTCTGCTTCGACCGGCTTGTTGCTCTGGCCCGAAGTGATGCTCCCGATCAGGACCCAGGCGAGAGGGCGCGGAATGTTCTCGATGGCGCTCGGACAAAGGGCTGGCGTCGCGTTGTCGAGCAACACGAAACGGCCTGGTCAAACCGCTGGTCGCGCAGCGACGTCAAGGTGGAAGGTGACGGCACCGCGCAAAAGGCGCTTCGCTTCGCGGTCTACCATCTGAACAGCGCAGCCAACCCGGAGGATCCGCGAGTCTCGATCGGTGCCCGGGCCCTGACCGGAGCCGATTACCGGGGCCATGTATTCTGGGACACTGAAATCTTTCTGCTGCCCTTCTATATCCTGACCTGGCCGGAGGCGGCCCGGTCGCTGCTGATGTACCGCTTCCATACCCTGGACGGTGCAAGGACCAAGGCCGCTGACCGGGGGTGGTGGGGTGCCTTCTACGCCTGGGAATCCACGGATACCGGCCTGGAGACAACCCCCGAACAGGTCGTCGGTCCGGACCGGCAGATCGTCGACATTCTCACCGGCGTTCAGGAGCAGCACATCAGCGCCGACGTCGCCTATGCCGTCTGGCAATATTGGCAGGCGACGGGCGACGATGAGTTCCTGGTCGCCGCCGGCGCTGAAATCCTTCTTGAGACCGGTCGGTTCTGGTCGAGCCGGGCCCAGCTCGAAGCCGACGGCCTGCACCATATTCGCGGCGTCATCGGCCCGGACGAATATCACGAGACCATCGACGACAATGCCTTCACCAATGTCATGGCGCGATGGAACATTCGCCGGGCGCTTGAAGTCGCAGCCCTGCTCCGCGAGCGGTGGCCGGATCGGTGGGCCGCGCTCTCCCGCCGCCTCGACCTGGTCGAGGCGGAGTTGGAACATTGGCGCAGCGTCGCGGATGCCATGGCGACCGGTCTGGATTCGGATACGGGACTGTTCGAGCAGTTCACAGGCTATTTCGAACTCGAGGATGTGGACCTGTCAGCCTATGCGGGTCGCTCCGTCCCGATGGACGTCGTCCTCGGCCGGGACAGGACCCAGCGGTCGCAGGTCATCAAACAGGCCGATGTCGTAGCCCTTCTGGCGCTTCTGCCCGAGGAATTCGCGCGCGAGACCCGGGCGGCGAATTTCCGGTACTACGAGCCCCGCTGCGGTCACGGCAGTTCGCTCAGCACTGCGATGCACGGCCTGGTCGCCGCCCGCCTTGGCGATACCGGAATGGCCCTCGACTATTTTCACAGAACCGCGGCGATCGATCTCGCTGACACCAAGGTGGCGATCGGCGGCGGCATCCATATCGCAGCCCAGGGCGGCCTGTGGATGATGACGGTCTTTGGATTCGCGGGGCTGTCGCTGCAGAGCGACGGCGTTGCCCTGGCACCGCACCTGCCAGCGAGCTGGTTCAGCCTCGGTTTCAGCATGGAGTGGCGAGGCCGGTGCCTGACAATCAGCATCAGCCAGGCCGACCATCGGCTCGACGCCACCTTAGAGGCGGGGGACCCGATGATCCTCACCCTATACGGACGAGCGCACAGGCTCAGCCTCGACCAGCCGGTTGTCGCCGACCTCAGGGGGTTGGATCCAGGATGACACGTCAAACACCAGGAACGCTCATGAAGATCGCGCAAGTCACGCCGCTGTATGAGGCCGTGCCCCCGAAATTGTATGGCGGCACGGAACGGGTGGTCGCCCACCTGACCGACGCCCTGGTTGAGCTGGGCCATGACGTCACCCTGTTCGCCAGCGCCGATGCGACGACGCGCGCGCGGCTGATCCCGGTGCGCGATCAGGCAATTCGACTGGATCCGGCCCCGTTCAAGTCGGACCTGGCGGCCCATATGGTCATGTTGTCGGAGGTGCTGAAGCG
>JAHJYN010000189.1 GCA_018826885.1 Alphaproteobacteria bacterium
GGCAGGGGCAGCTTCTGCCCATTGGCCAGCATCCAGGCCTTCCGGTTGTCAAAGAAGCGCGCCATCGACCGCTGGCGCAGGTCGAGGTCCAGCAGCGCCACGCTGCGGCCCGAGTACAGCAGGCCCACGGCGATGTGGATCGCCAGGGTGGACTTGCCGGCCCCCCCCTTCTCGTTCCCGACGACGATGACTCTCGGCTGGCTCATGCACTCTGTCCCATCCCCGCGACTCATGCGGGGTCCGGGCGCAAAATCGGGGTCGACCGGGTCGCGGTCAACGGCTCATCGTCAGCGGGAGGCCGTTCCCGGTCTCACGTGCCTCTTTGGCACCAAGGATCGCGGATGCGCGCGGCGGCACAGACAGCAGCGGCGCCCGACGCGGGCACGGCCACCTTCAGCCGGACCAGCGAGCGGCCATCAACCGTCACCGGCTCGAAGCGAGGCGTCAGACCGGCGAGGGCCTCGGGCGCAGCCGAACGGATACGGGCCCAGGCCGTGCGGGCCGAAGCCTCACTGCCGAACGCCCCCAGCTGGACGAGCGAGGCATCCTCTGCCCTACGGTGCGTCGAAACCGGACGGGCCCGCATCCGGGGCACCGCCGCGGTCACGCGCTTCTCGACCTCATCGACGGCGGCCTCGGCAATGGCCGGAGCGGCGGCCTGCACCAGCCCCTCCATGGCGCCGTCGCGGGCTTCCCACAGGTCGTGCGGATCCATGACCTCGACCCGGACAGCGTCGGCACGTGCCTCTCTCAGGCCCATGTCGCCCGCCTTCATCGGCGTCTCCAGCCGGGACGTGCCGGGCCGGTCAAGGCTGACGGGAATGGCGGCGACGCGTTCGGCCATCTGCTCGAACCTGTTCGGGTCATGCTCGGCCCAGCCACAGCCGGATGCGCTGAGGGCCAGACCCAGGGTCAGGACCCGGACAATGCGGTGCTTCTGCACTGGACGAAGGACTTCTGCGGACGTCATAAGACCACCCTACCCGCCCTCTGTTGCAGCCCCGTGCACAAGTAGGCTTAAGCGAAACGGTAAATCCGGTCTCAACCATGGACTCAGCCGCTCTGCCCCTGCCCCTGCCCCACGCCGCCAGCCCGGCAGGTCTTCGTCGCGTCGTGGCCGGCTGGCGAGTAGCGGGAGAGACGGTGGCCTTCGTGCCCACCATGGGCGCCCTGCATGACGGCCACCTGCGGCTGGTCGAGCAGGCGCGGCTGGAGGCACGACGTGTGGTTACCAGCGTCTTCGTCAACCCGACCCAGTTCGCCGCCCACGAGGACCTCGACACCTATCCGCGCACGCTCGAGCGCGATGCGACCCTGCTGGCTGAGGCCGATTGCGACCTGCTCTACGCGCCGACCGCGTCAACCATGTACCCGGCGGGCTTTGCCACCCGTATCTCCATGGACGGGCCCGCTCTCGGGCTGGAGACGGATCACCGCCCGCACTTCTTCGGAGGCGTCGCCATCGTGGTCGCCAAACTGTTGAACCAGGTACACGCCGACGTCGCCCTGTTCGGGGAGAAGGACTACCAGCAGCTGCGGGTCATCGCCCGGCTGGCCGCCGATCTCGACATCCCCACGCGCATCGTCGGCGTGCCGACCGAGCGGGACGGGCATGGCCTGGCCCTGTCCTCGCGCAACGCCTACCTCAGCGAGGGCGAGCTCGACATCGCCCGCCGGCTGAACGGTCGTCTGGCCACCGCTGCGGCCCGCGCCCGTGCCGGCGATCCCATAGACGCCGTGGAGCGCGACACCGCCCAGGCGCTGGTGGGCGACGGCTTTGACCGCGTGGACTATGTGGCCATCCGCGATGCGGACACCCTCAGCCCGCTCGCGGTAGCCGTCGATCGGCCGATGCGGATCCTCGCGGCCGCCTGGCTAGGGCGCACCCGGCTGATCGACAACATGGCGGTCTGAGCCGACCCCGTCAGGCGAGGGCGCCGACGCAGCCCTCCGGGCCCCCGGGCATGACCGGCGCCGAAGTCAGCGACAGGGTCCAGCCGTGGTGGGTGTCCAGCCCGCGACGCCCGGCACCCGAGCCGTCACCGGCGTCGCCCCCGGCGGTCACAAGCACCCGGTCCCCGCGCGGCAGGGCGCCCGGATCGATCCGACCGACGGCCAGCGAGGTCGGAATGTCCTTGCCGAACCCCTCGAACACGCTGAGGGCCGCCCATTCGCGGCGCAGGCCCATCCACCACGGGTCACCGGCGTTGATGGCCAGCACGGCGACGCCCTTGCCCTCTGCGGCAAAGGCCAAAGCCGCCTGCGGGTCGCGCTCGGTCTTCAGCGCGGCGGCGCGGCCGAAGCGTAGGCGAGCGGCGTCAAAGGCGCGCGCGGGCTCGACCGGGGCCCAGACACGCACCGCCAGCTGTCCCTGACGCGCCAGACCGTGGCCGACGACCTCGCGCCACAGGGCCTCGACGGCATCGCGGGTGTCCGGCCTGGCTCCCTGCAGCACATGGGCCAGAACCGCCTGCTCGCGATCGGGCCGCAGCTTCACATAGCCGCCGGTCGGGGCATCCTTGGCGCGCCCGACCCGGTCTGCCAGAGCCAGCCGCTTCTGGAACAGGGCGACCATTTCGCTGTCGAGCTGGTCGATTTCGTGCCGCAGGGCCGCCAGCGTCAGGCGCTCCGCTTCGGCGGTTTCGTCGGGGGATTTCACAAGGGTCAGGGGCATTTCCAGAACTTTCGAGGGGGAGGATCGGTGAGGCCGAGGTCCGCCGCTCCATCAGGAGCGGTCGCCGGTGAGGGGTCAGGAGCAAGGTCCGGACGCCTCAGCCGGCGTATCGAAAGCCGTAGAAATAAAAGCCGTAGGCATAGGGGGCCGACGCCGCGAAATCGCGGGCGACAAAAGCGGCAGTCAGGGCGCGCTTGCAGGCCATGGGTCGGTGATGCCCGCAGAAATCGTGCGCCGTCAAGCGCCTTTGCGCCCCAGCAGGACAAACCGCGTGCGGTTATCGGCGGAATCCTGCATGTCGTTGCGCAAAATCGACAATCCGTAGATCTCGGCGGCACCGGCGGGGGCGAGCGCGGCCCGCGTCGGATCTTCGGCATCGGCGACCGCACGGGCGGCACCGGCGGTATCGAAAGCCTCGACCGCGTCCAGCTTCAGCGACGCCAGTGTGCCCACGCACTGCCCCAGCGCCGCCGGATGGCTTTCGACCGTTCGCAGATCCGACAGGCGCGCGCCCCGCGGCGCCATCAGGGCCAGCCGGATCGGACGCCACACCTCGGCCAGCACATCCAGTCCCGACGCATCCACCAGCCGCCTTGCCGGCTGAACGTCACCGATCTGCGAGTTCTCGACCGGGATCAGGGCGCAGTCGCAGCGCCCGTCGTGGACCGACTGGATCGCGGCATCGAAGGCCTCGTGGCCGATGGCCTCATCCCACGGCCGCAGCACGGCGCACGCCTCATGGCTGAAGGACCCCGGCGCACCCTGATAGGCGACACATCCCCGGGCCATGGCAGCCTCAGGCAGCTGCGGAGCGGGACTGCCGCCCGGATTTCAGTCGCTCGGCGACGAGGAAGGCCAGCTCCAGCGCCTGGTCGGCATTCAGACGCGGGTCGCAATGGGTGTGGTAGCGGCTGCTGAGGTCGTCCTCGGTCAGCATCTGCGCCCCGCCCAGACATTCGGTGACGTTCTGGCCGGTCATCTCCAGGTGGACGCCGCCCGGGTGCACGCCCTCGGACTCGGCCACATCGATGAAGGTCCGGACCTCGCTCAGGATCCGTTCGAAGGGCCGCGTTTTGTAGCCATTGCCCGCCTTCAGCGTATTGCCGTGCATGGGGTCGATGGACCAGACGACCCGGCGGCCGGCCGCCTTGATGTCGCGCATCAGCCGCGGCAGGCGCTCGCCCACCTTGTCCGAGCCGAACCGCCCGATCAGCGTCATCCGGCCGGGGATATTGTCGGGGTTGAGGATGTCCAGCAGCCGCAGCAGCTCATCGGGCTCCATGGTCGGGCCGCACTTCACACCGATCGGATTCCTGATGCCCCGCGCGAACTCCACATGGGCGCCGTCCGGTTGGCGCGTGCGCTCCCCGATCCAGACCATATGGGCCGAGGTGTCGAACCACTCGCCGCTGGCCCCGTCCAGACGCGTAAGCGCGCTTTCCAGATTGAGCAGCAGGGCCTCATGGCTGGTAAAGACCTCGACGCGCGACAGGTCCGGATGGCTCTCCGGGGTCACGCCGACGGCTTCCATGAAGGCGAGGGCCTCGCCGATCTTGTCGGCCAGTTCGCGATAGCGCGCGCCGTATGAGTTGTCGGCGGCAAACCCCAGGGTCCAGCGATGAATGTTGTACAGGTCCGCATAGCCGCCCCCGGCGAAGGCGCGCAGCAGATTCAGCGTCGAGGCCGACTGGTGATAGGCCTTCAGCAGCCGCTGCGGATCGGGAACCCGCTCGCCCGGCGTGAAGCCCATGCCGTTGATGATGTCGCCGCGATAGCTGGGCAGCTCGACGCCATCGATCATCTCGACCGAGGACGAACGCGGCTTGGCGAACTGGCCGGCGATGCGGCCGACCTTCACCACCGGCTTGCGGCCCGCAAAGGTCAGTACGACGGCCATCTGCAGGATCAGCCGGAAGGTGTCGCGGATGTTGTCGGTCGAGAACTCCTTGAAGCTCTCGGCACAGTCGCCGCCCTGCAGCAGGAAGGCATTGCCCGCCTCGACCTGGGCCAGACGCTCGGTCAGGCGCCGCGCCTCGCCGGCAAAGACCAGCGGCGGCAGGGCGCGCAGTTCGTCCTCGACGCCGGCCAGGGCGCCCGCGTCGGGATAGTCCGTCGGCATCTGCACGACGGGCTTTGATCTCCAGCTCTCAGGCGTCCAGCGTTGGGTCATACGGCGAAGATAGAGTGTCGATGCTTCCCGAACAATAAACCGTTGAGACCATTCCGTCGCAGGCCGTGGTATTCAAAGCCCCGGAACGCTTGCTGTTTGGCCGAAAACCCCCTATAGGCCGCCGCTTTCCAGGGCTTCGGTCCCGAAATCGGAATGTAAAAGGGCCGGGAAGTCATCCCTGCCGCCGCTTCGGGAGCCATCGTTCGGTCGACTACCCGGTCCTCCGTGCGCCGAACCCTATATGGGAGATGACGATGGCTCTATACGAGCACACGGTCATGTCGCGCCAGGACATCAGCGCGCAACAGGCCGAAGCCCTCAATGAAACGATCAAGGGCCTTATCGAACAAGGCGGCGGAGCTGTCGCCAAGATCGAATACTGGGGTCTGCGCAACCTGACCTATCGCGTGAAGAAGAACCGCAAGGCTCACTATTCGCTGATGGCGATCGACTGCCCCCCGGCCGCCATGGCCGAGGTGGAGCGTCAGCTGTCGATCAACGAAGACGTGCTGCGCTGGCTGACCGTCCGCGTCGAGGAACTCGATCTCGAACTGTCGCCGCTTCTGGCCCGTCGTGAGCGCGAGCGTGAACGCTCGACCCGCGACGA
>JAHJYN010000190.1 GCA_018826885.1 Alphaproteobacteria bacterium
ACCACCGGCCTGATGCAGATGACGGGCGCGGCGGCCGTGCCCGTCTATGAGGCCGCCCTGCGCTCGGGCATCCAGATCGCCACCCACGCCATCGGCGACCGGGGAAATGCCTCCGTCGCCGACTGGTACGCCGAGGCGCTGGAGGCGGTGCCCGCCTCGGAGCGTCCGAACGGGGAGGATGTGCGCTGGCGGATCGAGCATGCGCAGATCCTGCGGCCGGAGGATTACCGCTGGTTCGTCGACCTGCCGATCATCGCCTCGATGCAGCCCAGCCACGCTATCGGCGACCTGCATTTCGCCCCGGCCCGGCTGGGCGACGCCCGCCTCGATGGCGCCTATGCCTGGCACAGCCTCGTGGACCTGGGCGTCGTGGTGGTCGGCGGCTCGGACGCCCCCGTAGAGCGCGGCGATCCGGCGATCGAATTCTACGCCGCCGTGGCCCGCCGCGACCTCGAGGGCTTTCAGGGCCCCGACTGGCGCCCCGACGAGGCCGTGGACCGGATGACCGCCCTGCACATGTTCACCCTGTGGCCGGCCTATGCGTCCTTCCGCGAGGACGAGCTGGGCACGATCGAGCCGGGCAAGCGCGCTGACTTCACCGCCTTTGACATCGACCTGATGACCGCGCCCGAAGCCGAGCTGCCGAACGCCCGGGCCGTGCTGACCATCGTCGACGGCGAAGTGGTCTACCGCGCGGGGGAGGACACCAGCAGGCCCTGAGCCTGCAGGGTCGCATCGGCGTTTTCCGTGACGCTGATCGCGACGGCTTCGATGCCGTGCTGGTCTTCCAGTGCGGCCAGCCAGCTGAACAGGGCCGCCGTCGGGGCCTGTTGCGCGCTGAAGGCCAGACCGCCGTCGTCGCCTGGCGACAGCTCGACCGCCAGCCCCTGCGCCTCGGCCAGCGGCCCGGCCACCTCGGCCAGACGGGCGGGGTCCGACGTCGCCCCGGGCCGGATGCGGGCCTCCGCCGCCGCGATCAGCCGGGTGGCCTCGGTCGCCTCGATCCGCCGCTCCGCTGCCGCCTCGCGCCAGCCGTACAGCGGCTGAATCACGCCGTAGAACAGCAGGATTCCCCCCGCCACCACCGCCAGCCCGATCAGCATCCAGCGCTCGCGCGGCGTCCGCCCCGCCAGCCAGTCCGTCACCGCCCTCATGCCCCCACTCCCACGATGATATCGCTGGCGATCCGGTCACCCTCCTCCAGCGTCGCCTCCTCGACCATGGACAGCCCCAGCGCCTCAACCCCGCTCCGGATCGCTTCCAGATCCTGAAACGCCGTATAGCTGACCGTCGCCCGGACACCGGACACCGGATCGGCGGTCAGGCTGTCCAGCTCCGCCCCCGGCACGCCCTCCAGTGCCTGGAACAGGACGGCGGCGACCACCGCCACCCCGCCCCGCGGCGGCGTCAGGGCCAGACGCCGCTCGGCCTCGGCCAGCGGATCGGCGTCGGTCGCCATGTCGGGGAACAGCACCCGCGCCCGCGTGGCCGCATCCTCCCGCAATCGGCTGGCCGCCATGTCGTCGCGGATCGCCGCCGCCGCCGTCAGCACCAGCGGCGAGACCAGCAGGGCCAGCGCGAAGGCCGCCGCCAGACGCCAGGCCTTCCAGCCCTCGCCCGCCGTCGCCCGCCCCTCGCTGCCGCCCAGGTCGACCGGCGGGGTGAGCGCCGTGGCGATCAACCGGGCCTCGAGCCCCGCGTCGCTCTCGATCGGCACCAGACGCCGCTCACCCGCGATCACGGGCGCCAGATCGGGCTGCACCGAGACCGCCAGCCGCTGGCCCCTCAGCGCCACGGTCGGGCCAAAGGTGATGGCGTTGACCGCGTCGGCCTCCTCCGGTTCGGCCGGCACCAGACTGTCGGGGACGAGCGCGTCGGCGGTCAGTCCCAGCCGGGCCAACGCGTCGGCCCAGGCCATCAGCCGGCCCTCGGAGACCGCCGCGACCAGCCGCGACCCGTCCGCCTCGACCGGACCCAACGCCACCCGCATGCTGGCGGGATCGACCGCCAGGTCCTCGCGCAGCGCCCACAGGGCGGCGGCCCTCTGCTGCACCGGACGACCGGCGGGCAGGGTCAGCCAC
>JAHJYN010000191.1 GCA_018826885.1 Alphaproteobacteria bacterium
AGGGGTGCCCCATGGCCAAGACCGTTCTGGTCGTCGATGACGATCCGACCCAGCGCCGCCTGGTCCAGGCGGTTCTGGAGCGCGAGGGCTTTGCCGTCGCCCAGGCCGAGAACGGCGGCGAGGCGATCGACCGCCTGACGAAGGGCGATGGCGCCGATGTCGTGCTGCTCGACATGGTCATGCCGGGCATGTCCGGTCTGGAGTGCCTGGCCGAACTGCGCGCCGCAGGGGTCTCGACCCCGGTCATCGTGCTGACCGCCAACGCCGGCATCGAGAGCGTGGTCAAGGCCATGCAGGCCGGGGCCCAGGACTTCTTCGTCAAACCCGTCTCGGCCGAGCGCCTGCTGGTCGGGGTCAGGAACGCCCTGCAGCTGACCCAGCTGACCGCCGAGGTCGGCCGCCTGAAGAAGCACACCTCGGGCCGGACCACCTTTGACGATCTGGTCGGCGACAGCCCGGCCATGCGCATGGTCAAGGCGCTGGGCAGCCGCGCGGCCTCCTCGACCATTCCGGTGCTGATCACCGGCGAGAGCGGCGTCGGCAAGGAAGTCATCGCCCGCGCCCTGCACGGCGCCTCGGACCGGGCCGGACGCCCGTTCGTGGCCGTCAACTGCGGCGCCCTGCCCGCCAATCTGGTCGAGTCGATCCTGTTCGGCCACGAGAAGGGCAGCTTCACCGGCGCTCACGACAAACACCTCGGCAAATTCAAGGAAGCCGACGGCGGCACCCTGTTCCTCGACGAGATCGGCGAACTGCCGCTGGACATGCAGGTCAAGCTGCTGCGGGCCCTGCAGGAAGGCGAGATCGACCCGGTCGGATCGAAACGCCCGGTCCGCGTGGACGTCCGCATCGTTTCGGCTACCAATCGCGATCTGGCCAAACAGGTCGAGGGCGGCGCCTTCCGTGAGGACCTGTTCTACCGGTTGAACGTGTTTCCGATCGAGGCCCCGGCCCTGCGTGACCGTCGCGAGGATGTACCGGCCCTGGTCGACCACTTCATCGGCCGCTTCAATGTCGAGGAAGGCAAGCGCGTCGTCGGCTGTGCGCCCGAGACTGCAGACCTGCTCAAGGCCTTCGACTGGCCCGGCAATGTGCGCCAGCTCGAAAACGCGGTCTATCGCGCCATTGTGCTGGCCGACGGGCCGTTCCTCAAGCCGCACGACTTCCCGGCCATCTCGGGCGTGGCCATGCCGACACCCGAGCTGGATGCGCCGCCTGCCGGCGCGCCCCTGGCTGCGGCCCACGACCTGCCCCCCGCGCCGGACACACCCATCCGCATTCTGGACGGCAAGGGTCACCTGCGAACCCTCGAAGAGATCGAACGCGATCTGATCCAGCACGCCATCGAGGTCTATGCGGGGCATATGTCTGAAATCGCCCGACGCCTCGGCATCGGCCGGTCCACCCTCTACCGCAAGGTCCGCGAGCAGGGACTGGATGTCGACATGGAACAGTCTGCCTGACGCCGCATTGCGGTTTCTTAAGTGGCGTGGCGGCCCAAGACGGGCCAAGAGAGCACATGACCCTGTTCGGCGACGGCTCATGAACGACAATTCCAACTCCTTCAGCGCGCGACCCTTTTCCCAAGTGCTGACGGACGTTGGCGCCGTCGACGATCCCGTCCTGCCGATGACCGAACTGGTGGGCACCTTCGGTGAGCGGGGGTTCGGCGCCCTGTTGCTGACGCTGGGGCTGCTCAGCGCGGTCATCGGGGTGATCCCGGGCATGACCACCGTTCTGGGCGTGCCTATCATGATCATCGGGGCACAGCTTCTGTTTCGTCAGGACGAGCTCTGGCTGCCGGGCTGGATCATGAAGCGTGACATCCCCCGACCGGCCTTCGCGGAAGCCGCCGGCAAGGTGAAGGGTCGGCTGCAGATGGTGGAGCGATTCAGCCGTCCGCGCCTCGCCTTCATGAGTACGGATCTGTCAGAGGCCCTGATCGGCCTGATGTGCATGATCTGGGCGGCGGTGCTGATGCTGCCGCTGATCGGCTTCAACCTGTTCCCGTCGCTGATCGTGGCGGCCTTTGGCTTCGGCCTGATGCAGAAGGACGGCGTGATGATGCTGATCGGCTGGGTGATCTCGGCCGGCATGGCGACCTTCACCTGGCTGGTCTGGGAAACGGTCAACCGTGTCCTCGTGGCGACCTGGGAGATGGTGACCCGGTTCTTTTGACGAAAAGGCCGGAGGGCGAACCCTCCGGCCTCAGGTTTTCGAACCTATCGGAACAGCGACAGGACCAGCTGCGGAGTCTGGTTGGCGATGGACAGGGCCTGAACCCCCAGTTGCTGCTTCGTCTGCAGCGCCTGAAGCTTGGCGCTTTCCTTCGCCAGA
>JAHJYN010000192.1 GCA_018826885.1 Alphaproteobacteria bacterium
ATCGAGGCGCGCGGCGCGATCTTTGCCGCCGACCTGCTGGCCGAGGTGCCGGGCGCGGCGCTGGCCCGCACCGGACCGTTCGGCGGCCTGACCCAGTTGCGTCTGCGCGGGGCCAGCCCCGGCAAGACCCTGGTGCTGATCGACGGCGTGCCGGTCAATGATCCGGCCGAGATCAACGGCGCCTATGATTTTTCCAGCCTCAGCCTGGCCGACATCGCCCAGATGGAGGTCCTGTCGGGCCCCCAGTCTTCCCTCTGGGGCTCGGATGCCATCGGCGGGGTCGTGGCCCTGACCGCGCGCGAGGTCGACGGCCTCCGCGCCGATCTCGAGGCGGGCTCGCTGAACACGCAGCAAGGCGCGCTGTCCGTGGGCCGGTCCGGCGAACGGGGCGCGCTGGGCCTCAGCGTCTCCGGCTTCCGTACCGACGGGGTCTCGGCCGCCGCCAGCGGCACCGAGGACGACGGCTTTCAAACCCTGACGGCGGGCCTCAGGGGCCGGATCACCCCCCGGACCGGAGTCGAGCTGGACGGAGCCATCCGCTGGACGCAAAGCCGGGTCGAGATCGACGGCTATCCCGCCCCGGCCTTTGTGCTGGGCGACACTGACGATGTGTCGAAGAGCGAGGGCTGGTCGGGTCACGGCCGGCTGTCTGTTCAGACCGGCGGGGTGCGCCACCGGCTGATGCTGGCCGCCTCGGAGTTGGAGCGCGAAACCCGCTCGGACTTTTCCAACCGGTTCGACGCCGACCGCCAGGTCTGGCGCTGGGACATGGATGGCACGGGTGGCGAAGGCCGCCTCAGCTGGGCCGCCGGGCTGGAGCGTCGCACCGAATCCGCCGACCTCGACAGCGGCCTGTCCGACGAACTGGGCACAAGCTCGGTCTATGGCACCGTGCTATTTCCGGTCACGTCCCGCGTCACGGTCGGTGCGGCGCTTCGCCATGACGACACCGATGATTTCGGGGCCGCGACCACGGGTCGGGTGACGGCCCATGCCGATCTGGGGGCGGGCTTCGGTCTGTCCGGGGCCTTTGGCACGGGGTTCAAGGCCCCGACGGTCAGCCAGTCGGTCTGTGACTTCTGCTTTTCGGCCGATCCGTTCCCCGCCCTGCGGCCCGAACACGCCGAGGGGGCCGAGCTGGCGCTGGGCTGGCAGAGCCGCGGGGGCGGCCTCACGGGGCGGCTGACGGTCTATCGCCTGACCATCGAGGACCAGATCATCTACCGCTTCGATCCGCTGACCTTCGACAGCGTCTATATCAATCTGGACCGCACCCGCACCGACGGTGTCGAGCTGGAGGGCCGCGCCCTGCTGGGTGGAGGCTTCGACCTCAGCCTGACCTATGGCTGGACCGATGCCCGCGACGAGAGCGATGGCGACCCCCTCCTGCGGGTGCCCGAACATGCCGGCACGGTCGGTCTGGGTTACAGCGGTGAGCGTTTGAGCGGACGTCTGACCGTTCGGGCCGAGGGTGACATGCCGGACTCGGGCGGCACGCGCGAGGGCTTTGTCACCGCCGATCTGCACCTTAGTTATGCGGTGACCGATCAGGTTGAGCTGACGGGCCGGGTCGACAATCTGTCGGACGCGCGCTGGGAGTCGTTGCGGGGCTATGGCGAGCCGGGGCGGACTTTCGCCCTCGGGGTCAGGCTGCGCTACTGACGCCGGAAAAGGCGGCGGCCGCATCGCCGGTCGCCGCCAGCCGTCCGCCCTGGTCAAACACGGTCCAGTCCAGCGCGGGCCGGGCCGCATTCACGGCGGCCAGGAGGGCGCGGGTCTCGGCGGCCGAGGTGACACAGGCCAGCAGGCTTGAGCCCTCGGCCATACCGGTCAGGCTGTCGGCGGCATAGGCCAGCGCCGCCTGCATGGGGTCGAGGCGCGCTTCGGCCAGACGCCGGCGCAGGCGCGACAGCAGCACAACGTCGGCGGCCGAGGCCCCGATCATTTCGTCGGATCCGGCGAACAGCAGGCCATTGGCCAGCACCGAGGCCAGCTGCACCGCCACCCCCTGTTCGGCCAAGGCCGCCAGCACCCCGTCGCGACGCGCCCGTTGGTCCAGAATATTGAGCGGCAGCTGGATCAGATCGGGCTGAAAGCGCCGCGCCACCAGCACCGGACTGTCCTCCAGTCGGGTGCGAATGCCGATGCGCCGGAACAGGCCACGATCCTTCAGGGCGACCAGACGCTCCCACAGGGTCCGGCCCTCGGCACCTGCCAGATCGCGGACATCACGGACCAGCAGCACATCACCGCGCGGCAGACCCAGACGCTCCAGCGACCGGCGGGCCCGGGCCTCGATCCGGTCGGGGCCCTCTGCGGCGTCCAGCGTCGTCACCGACACCTGAAAGGGGGAGGGGAAGGGCCAGGCCTGGCACAGGGTGCGCTCGTCATCGCCCTCGGGCCGGGTCAGGATGCGGCGAATGCCCCCGTCGGCGGCGGTCTGCAACAGCTGGGCGAGCGCGGCCTCGCGCGACGCGGCACCCACGGCACCGGTGGCGGCCTCACGCGGGACGGCGGGGACCACGGCGAGCGCCAGTTGGGCGGCGGGAGGGGCGGAAATCTCTGAACTCACTCGACGATCCTGACGCCGAATGTTTAAGGGCGCCTCACCGAGAGTTTGCCAGAACCTTACCGCACGCTGTTCTGTGGTCAGTCCGCGTCGGGCTGCCGGTCGGGGTGGGCGGCGATGAAGGCGGGATGGTCCGCCGCCGCCGCCTCGATCGCCAGAAGCCGCGGAAAGGCGTCCAGCGGCACATTGAAGCGGCGCGCGGAGTAGATCTGCGGGATCAGATAACAGTCGACCAGCCCCGGGGTATCGCCATAGCTCCAGCCTGCACCGTTCCGCCCGACCAGGGTCTCCAGCGCCTCAAAGCCGGGCGTGATCCAGCGTCCGGCCCAGGCGTCCACCGTCGCCTGATCCGCCTCGAACTGGCTGCGCAGGGCTTTCAGCACCCGCAGATTGTTGAGCGGATGGATGTCGCATCCGATGACGGCCGCCATGGCGCGAACCGTGGCCCGGTTGATGGCCGAATCGGGCAGCAACGGCGGTCGCGGATGGCGTTCTTCCAGCCATTCCAGAATGGCCGGGCTCTGCACCAGAACCCCCTCCGGGGTCTCCAGCGCCGGCACCATCCCCTGCGGGTTCAGCGCCAGATAGGCGTCTGATTTCTGCGCCCCGGTGCGCAGGTCGATGTCGCGCGTCTCATAGCTCAGCCCCTTGAGGTTGAGCGCAATACGGGTCCGATAGCTGGTGCCCGAGCGGAAATAGCCGTGCAGGATCATGAAAACCTCAGGTCCGGGGCGGCCCCAGGGTGAACGACAGGGGCGCAAGGCCTTCTATCACAGCCTCGACGCGGTCGCCGGTCTGAACCGGCCCCACCCCGGCCGGTGTGCCGGTAAAGATCAGATCACCGGGGCCGAGGTCCCACAGGCGGGCGGCCTGCGCCACGATTTCGTGCGGGGCCCAGATCATGTCGGACAAGCGGGCTGTCTGACGCCCTTCGCCATTCACCGACAGGCGGATGGCCGAGGACGGGTCCGGCCCGGCCCCGAGGGTCAGGGCCCCGCAGGGCGCAGACTGGTCGAACCCCTTGGCGGCGTCCCAGGGCCGACCCTTCGCCTTGGCCTCGGCCTGCAGGTCGCGGCGGGTCAGATCGCATCCGACCGCCATGCCCATGATCTCCGCGTTCGCGCCCAGCGCCAGCACCAGCTCGACCTCATGGTGCAGGTTTTGGGTCATCGAGGGAAAGGCCGGGTCGGCCCCGTCGGTCACCAGCGCCATGGCCGGTTTGGAGAAGAAGAACGGCGCCGGCCGATCCGGATCGGCCCCCATCTCGCGCGCATGATCGGCATAGTTCTGGCCGACGCACAGGATGCGGCGCACGGCATAGCGCCGGTCGCTGCCGACAACCGGCAGGGACGGCGTCTCGGGCGGGGGGATCAGCCACTGGGTCATGCAGCGACGATTAGGCCCTGACCGGGGCGGCCGCAACGGCGACAAACGCCCGGCGCTCCAGCCCGGTTCATGCTGCAATGCGGGAACCCGCTGGCGTCGGTGGCGTTGCCTCCTTATATCTCATACTATCGTCAAGCTTACAGACCGGGAGCGTCACCATGGCCACCACAAAGGCCCGCGAAGACATCAAGAACGACCTGAAAACCCTCAAGGAAGACATCAAGGTGGGGGCTCGCGAAGAGGGCGAACGCCTGCGCGCCCGAGCCGAGGCGGCCGAGGCCCGTCTGCGCAACAAGGCCGATGAAGTCCGCGGTCAGGCCGAAGCCTATTATGAGCAGGCGCGCGTGCGCGGCCGCGAATATTATGACGATGCCGCCGAGCGCTTCGACGAAGCCCAGCGCTATCTGGTCGAGCGGGTGCAGGAGCGTCCGATGCAATCGACCGGCATCGCCCTCGGCATCGGCGTCGTGATCGGCATGCTGCTGGCCGGTCGTCGCCACTGATGCTGGGACGCGGACTCGTCAAAAAGGCCGTCGCCGTTGCGGTGGCGGCCGGGGCCGCATTCGTTGCCGTGCTCTGTCTCGGGGCGGTGGTGTTCTTCGCCCTGTCTGTGGTGATCGTGCCCATGGCGGCAGCAGCCGTGACGTTCCTGCTGTTCGCCCTCGCGGCACTCGCCGTGGTCATGGTCTTCCTCAAAAAGGCTGAGGGCGATGACGAAGAGGACGAGTCCAGCCTGACCGACGGACTCGCCGGTCGCGCCTTCCAGTTGTTCCGGAACCGGCCGATCCTGGCCTCGGTCGCGACGCTGGCGGGCGGGTTCATCTTCCTCCGGAACCCGGCGCTGGCCACCATGGTGGCGGCCGCCTTCACCGAAAAAAGCCGTCATCGCTGACGCGGTGGCGCCCCTAGTCCACCAGCGGATCGCCAGACGCGCCTGCGGGATTCAGCTTCCAGCGGATGCGCGTTTCGGCGTCCGTGCGGGCCGACCCCCGCACCACGATCTGCAGGGCGCGCCGGGTCTGACCCTCGACGCTGTGCACCGAAGGCTCGATGGCGACATCGGGCCCATCCGTGCGGAACCACCATCCCCGTCCCGAGTGACCGCGCAGCAGGATCGAGCGCCGGTCGCGCGCCAGTGACGCCTGCACGCCCGGCTCCAGCTGGAACCGCACGGCATAGGGGGCGGCCAGCACCGGCGGCGGGCTCGGCGCCTGGTCGGCCGGGAACAGCCGTTCCTCGGCACGCAATTCGTCCAGCCGTTGATCGAGGTACAGACGCCGCTGGTGGGCCAGACCCGTCAACGGCGCCCAACCGTCATGCTGGGCCTCCAGCCACAGGGCGCCGTCGCCCTGTCGCTCGTCGTGCCGCACCGCATAGGGGCGGGTCAGCAGCCGCGGCCCGAGAAGCTCGGCCTGCCAGCCGCCCAGAGGCTCACCCAGCGAGGTCTCGCTCAGCGTCAGGGTCGAATGGCCCGGTGTCAGCCTCAATCCCTGACGCTCGAACGCCCGGGGGGTCCAGCCACAGCCGGTGATCAGCCGGTCGCGCCCGCAGACGATCTCCAGCGCCAGCGGCTGGGCGCAGGCCGCCTCGGTCCAGGCGCCGCGCGGGGGTGCCTCGACGTCGATCACCAGGCTGAGAAGCGGACTGCGCATGCGGGCCAGTCCGCCGACCGGGGGCTGCGACGGGGCCGAGGCCGTTGGCTCGGCGGGCAGGGTCAGTCCGGCAGCCGTCAGGGCGGCCGATACCCGCGCCGGGGTCGAGCTCCCGCCACCGTGAACGCCGGGCAGGCGCCCGTCGGGCAGCGTCAGGGCCTGGGTGGCGACCGCCAGTTTCTGAAGGGCGGTCTCGACCGCTTCCGGTACCGGTTCGGACAGCTGCGTCAGCCCGTCCTTGAGCATCAACAGATCGAACAACAGCTCCAGGCCCGCCTCGGGGCTGCGCGACATATGGGCGCCGTCGGGGCGCAGCGTGCGCGTCAGGGCGCGAGGCAGCCGCTTCAGGGCGCGCCGGCGCAGGCGCGCTCCGGACATGCCCGCCAGCGCACACCCGGTGACCGCCACGGCCACGGCCCGGGTGGCCGCTCCTGCGGCGGGTCCGGGGGGGCGCAACAACTGGCGGGCCTGTCGCGCCACCAGCACAGCCAGCTGGCCGCGCTGTGCATCGTCGGCGACCGCCCCCATGCGTCGAAGCGCCGGCGCCAGATGCAACAGGCGCCGGGCCATCCGGTCCGGGTCCCAGGCAAAGGGCGCCCAGCGGTGAAACACCCGTCCCCAGCCCAGCGTCAGCCGCAGGGCCTCGCGCGCCCCGGCCTCGCCCTCCTGCATCAGTACGGGCAGCCAGTCGAAACTGTGCAGGGCCTCGGCAAAGCCCCGCGACGGACTGGGGCGGTCCCACGGATCCAGCGGGGCGGGCACATCCAGACTGATCCCGGCCAGGGTCAGGCGGCCCTGCAGGATGGGCTTGCCGGCGCCCGGCGTCTCGAGCGGTCGAAACTCGCGGGGGGTGGCGGCAAAGGCCGAGGGCTTGAGACCCCAGGGCCGGCCCTTCAGGGTCTGGCCATAGCCGGGCAGGCCGTACAGCTCGATCCAGATCTGGCGCGTCATCAGACGACCGATCACCAGCGGCCAGAGGCTGACACCGGGCCGCGCACCCGACGGCCGGACGGGCGTCCGGGGCGGGGCTCCGCGCAGGCCGGGGATCTGGCCGTCGGGAACCGAGGCCTCAGGTTTGGCGAACGGGCCGATCCCCGCCATCAGCGGCCCTTCAGCGCCGCGATATTGTCGGCATAGGCGGAAGGTCCGCCGCGGAACACGGCCGTACCGGCCACCAGGGCATCGGCTCCGGCCGCGACGCAGTCTGCCGCATTGTCGGCCGTCACGCCCCCATCGACCTGCAGGGTGGCCTTCGATCCGGCGGCATCCAGCCGCTGGCGGACCCGCGCGATCTTGTCGAGCGAGGCCGGAATGAATTTCTGGCCGCCAAAGCCCGGATTGACCGACATGATCAGCACCAGATCAACCAGATCGATGACCTCGTCGAGGATGGCGACGGGCGTTCCCGGGTTCAGCACCACCCCGGCGCGGGCGCCCAGATCGCGAATCCGGCCCAGTGTCCGGTGCAGGTGCGGTCCGGACTCCGGATGCACGCTCAGCACATCGGCCCCGGCGTTGCGATAGGCCTCCAGCCACGGATCGACGGGGGCCACCATCAGATGCACGTCGAACGGCAGGCGGGTGTGGGGGCGCAGCGCCTTCACCACATCCGGTCCGATGGTCAGATTGGGGACGAAATGGCCGTCCATGACATCGACATGGACCCAGTCGGCACCGGCGGACTCAAGGGCAGCGACCTCCTCGCCCAGTCGGGCAAAGTCAGAGGCCAGGATCGACGGACAGATCAGGGGTGCGCTCATGGCCCCGGGATAGGCCGACCCCCGTCCCGGAGCAAGACCCCGGCCCCGCCCCCCGTCAGGCGGCGGCGCGACGGATGGTCAGGCTGGCGCGCTGGGCCTCGCTGAGCACCGCGGCATCGGTCCGGGCGCCGGTCAGGTCGGCCCGGTCCATCACGGCCCCGGTAAAGTCGGTGGCGACCAGGCGCGCGTACCGCAGGCCGGCATCCGACAGATTGGTCGGCATCGACCGTCCCCCGCCAAGCGGCAGGGCCGCCAGAACCGCCCCGTCCAGATCGGCATGGCTGAGGATCGCGCGCATCATCCGGGCCCCGCGCAGGTCGACGCCCCGGAGATTGCAGCCCCGCAGGTCCGCGCCTTCCAGATTGGCCCCCTGAAGCGGCACGCCCGACAGGTCCATTCCGACCATACAGGCCCCCTTGGCATTGAGGGCGGGCAGTTTCAGCCCCTTCAGCCGGGCGCCCAGCGGACGAAGATCCTTGCCCTCGAAATTGGCCGGAGCGCCCAGCACGCCGCCGCTCTCGGCCCAGGCATTGGCGTCCAGCGCCTGTTCGAGCAAGGCGTCGGCCTCGGTGATCGCCTCCAGCGTCGGCTCGCGCAGGCAGCCGGTCATGTCGGTCCGTTCCGTGCGCGCCGTATCGAAGGCCACATGGGTCAGGATCGCGCCGATCATGCGGGCGCCCGACAGATTGGCTCCCCCGACGTCGGCCCCTTCCATCATGGCCCCCGACAGATCGGCGTCCTTGAGGTTGGCGCGCGTCAGGCGGGTGTCCTTCATGGCGCAGTCGGTGAAGTCGACCTTGAAGGCGCTGAACCCCTCCAGCGTCGCCCCGTTCAGCGTGGCGCCGGTGAAGGAGGCGCCGTCGGCATTGCCCTGGTGGGTCTCGTGCTTGACCGAGGACAGGCCCTTGGTCGCATGGGGGATGGCGATCACCCCTTCGCGGAAATCCGCCTGGGTCAGATCCGCCCGCGCCAGGTCTGCACCCCGCAGGCAGGCGCCCCGCAGGTCGGCGCGGACCAGCTGGCTGTCACTCAGGTCCGCCTCGCGCATGTCGCAGCAGAACAGGACCGCGCGATTCAGGAGGGCGCTGGCCATCCGTGTTCCGCGCAGGGAACAGCCGGTGAAGTCGGCCTCCTCCAGATTGCGTCCCGTCAGGTTGAGCCCGTCCAGCGCCACAAATTTGAGCGACAGCCGCCGGCCGCCCGCGCGGCCCTCGACAAAGCGCTCATGCGCCATGACCAGCAGGTCCAGATCACCTTGTCCCAGGGCGCGGCGATTGAAGCTCATGCAGGGATGTCCTCGGAATTCAGGCCCAGGGCGCCGGTCAGCACGGCCCCGGACAGTTCGGTCAGTCGCATCTGGCAGCCGTGCAGGCGCGCCCGGCTCAGGTCGGCCCCGGTCAGGCGCCCGTTCCGGAGGTCCGCCCCCGACAGATCCGCACCGCGCAGGATGGCCCCGGTCAGATCGGCCGGAAGGATGCGGTCGGCGGACAGGAGCAGGGGCCCCAGCTGGGCCTGCCGCAGATCGGCGCCGTTCAGGCGCGCCCCGGCCAGGCGGGCGCCGCGCAGATCGGCCCCCCGCAGATTGCAGGCCCTCAGATCGGCCCCTTCCAGGTGGGCGCCCTGCATCTGCACCCCCTCCATGTCGAGGCCGTAGAAGATCGCCCCGCGCGCCGACAGGGCCGTCAGGTTCAGACCCCGGATCGATGTCAGCGAGCGCAGGTCGACGCTGTCGAACACCGACGGCTTGCCCTCGCGACCGTCGGTCTCGCACCAGAGGGCATGATCCCGCAGCATGTCGGCGGCCGGCAGGCGCGATACCGGGTCGCCGGAGGACCGGTCGTCGGTCAGCGAGCCTTCCATGCGGGCGCCATCGGTGCGCCACAGGGCAGAATTGATCCCGACCAGCACGGCGTCGCGCAGATCGGCCCCGGACAGGTCCGCTCCGGACAGGTCCGCCCCGGCCAGATCGGCCCCCCGGAAGCTGGCCTGCTTCAGATTGGCCCGCACCAGTTTGCAGTCCTTCATCACCGCATCGGTGAAGTCGGCCGCCACGGCCACCACGCCCGTCAGGCGGGATCGCTCCAGATTGGCCCCCGCCAGACAGGCCCCATTGGCCTGGGTTTCGTGCCGGGCGCGGGCCTCGATCACGCGAAAGCCCATGCGGGCGTCGGCGGCGGCGATGGTGCCTTCGCGCAGGTCCGCCTCGAACAGGTCGGCCCCCGTCAGATCCGCGCCCCTTAGACAGGCGCCGCGCAGGTCGGCCCGCCGCAGGGACGCTTCGGTGAGGGTGGCATCCTGCATGTCGGCGCCAAAGAAGGTGGCATTGTCCAGCCGTGCCCCGGACAGGTCGCAGCCGGACAGATCGGCGGCAGAAAAATCGGCATCGGCCAGATTTCGGCCTCTCAGGACCAGGCCGGCCAGGTCCATCCAGGCGAACACCGCGCGCGCCCCGCCGGGCCGGGCCTGCCACAGGCGATCGTGGCGGGCGCAGATTGCGTCCACCTCGCTCTGGGTCAGCCGTCGCCGTGCGACAGGTTCAGCAGCCTGGGCCATGGCCGCACGCTGACACGGTTACGCTTAAGGAAGGTTTGCTGTCCGGCCTCAGACCTTCAGCAGGCCCTGCGCCTTCAGACTGTCGGCCAGGTCCCCGGCCGACACCCACAGCCGGGTATAGCCGGCCTCGCCCAGCCGGCTCAGCTCGCCCGTCAGATCGGCGCGCGGCGAGGCGGTGAAGCGGGCATCAAACCCGTCCCCGGTCTCGCTGATCCGGACCAGCGGGCGACCGGTCTCCAGCCGGTGCAGAAAGCCTTCGCACAGCGCCAGGGCCTCCTCGGCCATAAGCCCGGTCTCGACCTCCAGACCGGCCTGACGCAGGCGCTCCGTGCCCCGGCCCGAGGCAAAGGGCGAGGGGTCCAGCGCGGCGATCACCACCCGCGCCACCCCGGCCTCGGCCAGGAAATGCGCGCACGACTTGCGGCCCGACGACCGCGCCCCGCACGGCTCCAGCGTCACATAGGCCGTCGCGCCCTTCGCCCTGTCGCCCGCGGCGGGAACGGCCTGTTCCTCGGCATGGGGGCGACCGCCCTGGGCGGTGGCGGCCTCGGCGACCACTTCGCCGTCGTTCACCAGCACACAGCCGACCGCCGGATTGGGCCAGGTTTCGCCCATCTGCGCCTGCGCCAGCGCGATGGCGCGGGCCATATGGCGGGCGTCGTCGGCCGAGGCGCTCACGCTCCGGTCTCCGGCAGCGGCGGAAGCTCTGCGGCCCGTCCCGTGTCCAGATAGCGGGCGGCGGTCGGCACCAGGTCGCCGTCCAGATCGATTTCCAGCGGATTGCCGGTCGGGATCTCGACGCCCACGATCTTGTCATCCGGCACGGCGAACAGATGTTTGACGATGGCCCGCAGCGAGTTTCCGTGGGCGGTGATCAGCACATCCTCTCCGGCCGACAGGCGCGGCGCAATCTCGGCGTCCCAATAGGGCAGGACCCGGTCCAGGGTGGTCTTCAGGCTCTCGGTATCCGGGATGGCCTGCCCCTCATACAGGGGGTCCCCGGCAAAGCTGTGCGGATGATCGGCCTCCATCGGGGGCGGCGGCACATCATAGCTGCGGCGCCAGATGCGGACCTGGTCCTCGCCGTGCTTCTCGGCCGTCTCGGCCTTGTTGAGTCCCGTCAGCCCGCCGTAATGACGCTCGTTCAGGCGCCAGTCGCGGATGATCGGCACGTCCTTCAGGCCTGCCGCCGCCAGCGCCAGATCGCCCGTCCGGCGGGCCCGCTTCAGCACCGAGGTGAACATGACCGCCGGGGTGAAGCCGGCGTCGGCGATCAGCGTTCCGCCCTTGCGCGCCTCGGCTTCACCCTGATCGGTCAAGTCGACATCGACCCAGCCGGTGAAGCGGTTCTCGAGGTTCCACTGGCTCTGGCCGTGACGCAGAAGGACGAGGCGGGGCATGCAGATCTCCGGATGACGAGGGTTTTCGCCTAGGCTCCCCCCGGGCAGGGGTCAAGCCGGGCCGCAGGCCACGACCCTCCGCCCGCCGTTTGATCGGCGCGTCGCTTTCGCCCTATAGGCCTCCGCAGTTCCTTGTTGTCCAGAAGGTGTCCGATGACCGGCCTGATCGCCCCGACCGGCTTTCGCGAATATGACGCCCGCTGGGTTCTGGGGCCCGATCTGGACCTTCAGGGCATCGAGACCCTGGGGCTGGCGCTGGCCACGCTTCTATACGAACTGGACAGCCCGCGACTGGTCACCGGCCACGACTACCGCAGCTATTCGGAGGACGTGAAGGCCGCCCTGATCCGGGGCCTGGTCGCGGGCGGGGCCGAGGTGCACGATATCGGCCTCACCCTGACGCCCATGGCCTATTTCGCCCGCGAAGACCTCGGTGTGCCCGCCGTCGCCATGGTCACCGCCAGCCACAACGAGAACGGCTGGACCGGGGTCAAGATGGGGGCCCATCCGCCCTTCACCTTCGGCCCGGAGGAAATGGCGCGGCTCAAGGCGCTGGTGCTCGAGGGCGGCCGCCGCGAACGGCCCGGCGGGCGGGTGACTGCGGTCGAGGGTTTTGCCGAACGCTATACGGCCGAGGTCGCGTCCGGTGCGAAACTGTCGCGCCCGATCCGGGTGGTCGCCGCCTGCGGCAATGGCACGGCCGGCGCCTTTGTCCCCGAGGCCCTGCGCCGCATCGGGGCCGAGGTGATCGAGATGGACACCGCCCTCGACTGGACCTTCCCCCGCTACAATCCCAACCCCGAAGACCGCGTCATGCTGGACGCCATGGCCGAACGGGTGCGCGAGACGGGCGCCGATCTGGCCCTCGGTTTTGACGGCGACGGCGACCGGTGCGGCGTGGTCGATGATCAGGGTCGCGAAATCTTCGCCGACCGGATGGGCCTGATGCTGGCGCGCGATCTGGTCGCCGACCATCCGGGTGCGACCTTTGTCGTGGATGTGAAGTCGACCGGCCTCTACCGGACCGACCCGGTGCTGGCCGCCGCCGGCGCGCGCGTCGTTTATGGCATGACGGGCCACAGCCACATGAAGCGGGCGGTGGCGGCCGAACGCGCCCTGGTCGGCTTTGAAAAGTCCGGCCATGTCTTCTTCGCCCCGCCGCTGGGCCGGGGGTATGACGACGCCCTTGTGTTCGCGCGCGAAATCCTGCGGCTGCTGGACCGGGCGAACGGCCGTCGCCTGTCGGAGCTGGAGGCAGACCTGCCGCCCGCCTTCACCTCCCTGACCATGAGTGCCCATTGTCCGGATACGGAGAAGTATGCCGTCGTCGACCGGGTGAGCGACGCCTATCGCGCGCTCGCCGAAGCGGGCGGAACCGTCCTGGGTCGCCGCATTCGCGAGCGGGTGACCGTCAATGGCATCCGCGTCGAGCTGGAGGACGGGGCTTGGCTGCTGGTTCGCGCCTCGTCCAACAAGCCGGAGCTGGTCGTGGTGGTCGAAAGCCTGAGGTCAGAGGCCGACATGCGGGCGCTTTTCCACGACGAGGTCAAACCCCGCCTCGCCGCCCTGCCCGAGGTCGGCGCCTACAATCAGAAAGTTTGACCGCACACGCGCAGCGGTTCATTAGGCCCTCGACCGGGAGGACGGGTGACCAGCTCAAGCGACCAGATCGTCATCATCGGCGGCGGATTTTCCGGCGCCATGGCCGCCGCGCGTCTGGCTGAACGGGGCGTGGCCTCGACCGTGATCGATGCGGGCGGCGATTTCGGCCTCGGCGTCGCCTATTCCACCCCGTTTGACGGCCATCTGCTCAACGTCCGCGCCAACCGGATGAGCGCTGTAGAGGGCCGACCGGACGATTTCGTCGCTTGGCTGGGCCGCCACCACCCTGACCATGCCGACCCCGAAGGCTTTGCGCCCCGCCGCCTGTACGGCCTCTACGTTCAGGATCGTCTGGCCGGCGTCGAGGCAAGCCACCCCGGCCGGATCACCCGTCTGCAGGCGCGCGCGGTGTCGCTTGAGGGCACCAATGTGGTGCTCGACGACGGCCGTCGTTTTTCCGGCCGTGCCGTGGTTCTGGCCACCGGCAACCCGCCGCCCCGAACCGCGTCCGGCGACGCGCGCATCCTGTCCGATCCGTGGGCGGACAGTGCGCTCTCGGCCATCCTGCCCAACGACTTTGTGCTGGTGATCGGCACAGGCCTGACCATGGTGGACATGGCGATCTGGCTGGACGATCGGGGTTGGCGAGGCCAGATGATGGCCCTGTCCCGCCGCGGCCTCCGGCCCCGCGCGCACGCCGAGCGCCCGGACGCGGCGATCCCCCCGGACCCCCTTCTGCTGCAAGGCCCGGCCTCAGCTCGATTGAAGGCGGGCCGAGCGGCTGTCCGCGCCGCCGACTGGCGGGGCGTCATGGAAGGCCTGCGGCCCCTCACCGGCCAGATCTGGCGCGCCGCCGACGTGCCGACGCGGGCCCGCTGGGTCCGTCACCTGCGCCCCTGGTGGGACGTGCACCGTCACCGCATCGCCCCCGGTATCGCCGCACGCCTCGACGCCCTGATTGCCGCCGACCGCCTGACCCTGAGCGCCGCGCGCATTCGCTCAATCGTGCCCGAGGGCGACAAGGTCGCTGTCACCTTCGACATGAAGGGCCGCATCGTGACCCGCACGGTCCTCGCCGACTGGCTGATCGACTGCACCGGTCCGGGCCACGATCCCGCCCGCGATCCGCTGACGGGGCCGCTGATCTCTGCGGGCCGCGCCCGCCTCGATCCCCTGCGGCTGGGGCTGGAGCTGGATGACAGCGGGCGCGTGCTGACGGCCGACGGTACGCCCGACCCTGCCCTGATGGTTCTGGGGCCTCCCGCCCGCGCCACCTTCTGGGAAACCGTCGCCGTCCCCGATATCCGCAAACGGATCGAGGTTCTGGCCGGGACGTTGGCTGACCAAGGAGTATCGTCATGAGCCACCACAAATCCCGCACCCTCGCCGGGCGCGATCTGGCGCCCGAGACCCTGATGATGGGCTTCGGCTACGACCCCACCCTGTCCGAGGGGGCGATCAAGGCGCCGCTGTTCCAGACCTCGACCTTCGTCTTCCGGTCGGCCGAGGACGGCAAGCGCTTCTTCGAGGTCGCCTACGGCCTGCGCGAAAAGGAGCCCGACGAGGCGCTGGGCCTGATCTATTCGCGCATCAACAATCCCAACCTCGAAATCCTCGAGGACCGGCTGGCGGTCTGGGACAGAGCCGACCGGGCGCTGGTCTTCTCCAGCGGCATGGCGGCCATCTCCACGGCCATGCTGGCCCTGACGCGGCCCGGCGACACCGTCCTCTATGCCGCCCCGGCCTATGGTGGCACCGAATATCTGTTCGACCGCATCCTGCCCCGCTACGGCGTCAAGGTGGTCCAGGTGCTGGCCACCGGCGGCACCGAAGTTCTGAAACAGGCCATTCGCGACACGGCCGCCCGGGCGGCAGAAGGCGGGAGCCGCCTCGCCGTCGTCTATCTGGAAACCCCGTCCAATCCGACCAATCAGGTGGTGGATATCGCCGCCGCTGTGGCCGAGGCGCACGGTCTGGGTCAGGCCGAACGGCCGGTCGTTGCCGTCGATAACACCTTCCTCGGCCCGCTGTGGCAACGCCCGCTGGAGCTGGGCGCCGACCTGTCGCTCTATTCGCTGACCAAATATGTCGGCGGTCACTCCGACCTGATCGCCGGCGGCTGTCTCGGCTCGGCCGAGGTCATGGCCCGCATCGCCGAAATGCGCACCATCTGCGGCACCGCCACCGACCCGCATACGGCCTGGCTGCTCAGCCGCAGCCTCGAGACCCTGCATCTGCGCATGGAGCGGTCGCAGGACAACGCCCGTATTCTGGCCGAACGCCTGCGGGCTCACGACAAGGTCGCCGATGTTCTGGTGGCCGGGGGCGGCGCCGGCGAGCAGCGCGCCATCTTCGAGGCCCAGTGTCAGGGCCCAGGCTCGACCTTTTCCATCCGCGTAACGGGCGGCGAGGCCGAGGCCTTCCGCATGCTGAACGCCCTCAGACTGTTCAAACTGGCCGTCAGCCTCGGCGGCTCCGAAAGTCTGGCCTCCCACCCGTCCAGCATGACCCATTCGGACTATTCGACAGAGGCCAAGGGCCGCTGCGGCATCGGCGATGACCTCATCCGCCTGTCGGTCGGCGTCGAAAACGTCGAGGACCTGTGGGTCGACCTCGAACAGGCCCTGGCGGCGGTCTAGCCCGCCGCCTTCACCGCCGCACAGATGTCGTCCACGACCGACTGGACCAGCGCCTCGTCATCGCCCTCGGCCATGACGCGGATCAGTTTCTCCGTCCCGGACTTGCGCACCAGAACCCGGCCCTGACCCTTCAGCCGCGCCTCGCCCTCGGCGATGGCGGCCTTGACGGTCGCCGATTCCATCGGCTTGCCGGCGGCATAGCGGACGTTCTCGAGGATCTGCGGCACCGGGTCGAACTGGCGGGCCAGATCGCTCATCCGGCGTCCGCTCTTGACCAGCACGGCCAGCACCTGCAGCGCCGAGATCAGGCCGTCACCGGTGGTCGCATGGTCGCGCAGGATGATGTGGCCCGACTGTTCGCCGCCCAGATTGAAGCCGCCCTCGCGCATCCGTTCCATGACATAGCGGTCGCCGACCTTGGTCCGCTCCAGCGTCAGGCCATCGGCCAGCAAGGCCCGCTCCAGCCCCAGATTGGACATGACGGTGGCGACGACGCCGCCGCCCATCAGCAATCCCTGACCGGCCCAGTCCCGCGCCACCAGCGCCATGATCTGGTCGCCGTCCACCACCTGGCCCTTTTCGTCACAGATGATCACCCGGTCGGCGTCGCCGTCCAGCGCGATGCCGATATCGGCCTTGTACAGATTGACCGCCGCGCTCAGGGCCTGCGGATAGGTGGAGCCGCAGTCGGCATTGATGTTCAGCCCGTTCGGCTCGACCCCCAGGGGGAAGACCTCGGCGCCCAGTTCGTAGAGGGTTTCGGGCGCGACCCGATAACCGGCGCCATTGGCGCAGTCGATCACGACCCTCAGGCCCTTCAGGCTCAGCGCCTTGGGGAAGGTCGCCTTGGCCACCTCGATGTAGCGCGCCTGGCTGTCGTCGATCCGCTTCACCCGGCCCAGCTGGTCGGCGGGGGCGAGGCCGACGTCCAGCGCCGCGTCCATCATGGCCTCGATCTTCAGCTCGACCGAGTCCGACAGCTTGTAGCCGTCCGGCCCGAACAGCTTGATGCCGTTGTCCATGAAGGCATTGTGCGAGGCCGAAATCATCACGCCCAGGTCGGCGCGCATCGACCGGGTCATCATGGCGACCCCCGGCGTCGGCAAGGGGCCAAAGGTGATCACATCCATGCCGGCGCTGGCAAAGCCGGCGACCAGGGCCGGTTCGATCATATAGCCGGACAGGCGGGTGTCCTTGCCGATCACCACCTTGTGGCGCCGGTCGTCCTCCGACATGAACAGCCGCCCGGCCGCAAGGCCCACCCGCAGGGCCACCTCGGGCGTCATGGGGTGGCTGTTGGCCCGGCCCCGGATGCCGTCGGTCCCGAAATAGCGTCTCTCAGCCATGAATTTCCCTCACTCCTGGCCCCCCGGCATGCCCGACATCAGAGACAGAAACCTTGCGAAACCGCAATTTAGGTGTCAGGCCCCGTCGTCTTGGCCTAGGGGGGAGCCGCCCCCCGAGGGCGGAGTGGGCTTAGACCGTCACAGGCCTGTGCGTAAAGCCATGGTTTTCTGACGATCTTTGGAAGGGACGAACCTATGTGCGGCATCATTGGCGTCACCGGCACGGGGCCGGCTGTGCCCCGGCTGATCGAAAGCCTCAAGCGCCTCGAATACCGTGGCTATGACTCGGCGGGCGTTGCCGCCCTGGTCGAGGGCCGGATCGAGCGCCGCCGGGCCAAGGGCAAGATCGCGGCCCTGGAAGCGGTGCTTGTGGCCGAGCCCCTGTCCTCCACCGTCGGCATCGGCCACACGCGCTGGGCCACCCACGGCGCGCCCACGACCCAGAACGCCCACCCGCACAAGTTCGGGCGCGTTACCCTGGTCCACAACGGCATCATCGAGAATTTCGCTGACCTCAAGGGTGAACTGGAGGCCGTCGGCCACACCTTTGAAAGCCAGACCGATACCGAGGTCGTGGCCCACCTGCTGGATCGCGCCCTCGGCGGCGCCAATGACCCGGTGGTCGCCTTCAAGACCGTGCTCGACCGCCTGACCGGCGCCTATGCCCTCGCCGTGCTGATCGAGGGCGAGGACGGCATGATCCTCGGCGCCCGGCGCGGCAGCCCGCTGGTCGTCGGCTGGGGCGAGGGCGAAATGTATCTGGGCTCGGATGCCCTGGCCGTCGGCCCCTTCACCCAGAAGATCAGCTATCTGGAAGAGGGGGACTATGTTGCCCTCGACCGCACCGGCGCGCGCATGTTCGACGTCGACGGCAACCCCGTCGAACGGTCGGTGGTGACCGTCTCTGCCTCGGCCGCCCAGGTCGAGAAGGGCGAATACCGCCACTTCATGGAAAAGGAGATCCACGAACAGCCCGACAGCGTCCAGCGCACGCTTTCGGCCTATCTGGATTTCGTCAACGGCCGCGCCCTGAAACAGGAGGTCGATTTCAAATCGATCGCCCGCATCCAGATCGTGGCCTGCGGCACCGCCTTCTATGCCGCCCAGATCGGCCGCTATGCCTTTGAGAAGCTGGCCGGCCTGCCCTGCGACGTCGAGATCGCGTCGGAGTTCCGCTATCGCTCTCCCGCCCTCATGCCCGACACCCTGGCCGTGGCGGTCAGCCAGTCGGGCGAGACCGCCGACACCCTGGCCTGCCTGACCTGGTGCAAGGGTCTGGGTCTGCCGACGGCGGCGCTCGTCAATGTCCATACCTCATCGATGGCCCGCGAGGCCCGGTATCTCTGGCCGACCCACGCCGGTCCCGAGATCGGCGTCGCCTCGACCAAGGCCTTCACCGCCCAGGTCGCCGGCCTGCTGGCCCTGGCGGTTGCGGCCGGCGTGGCCCGGGGGCGGATCGACGCCGAGGAGGAGGCCAAACTGGTCCAGGCCCTGTTCGAGTCCCCGCGCCTGATCGCCGAGGCCCTGCAGATGGAAGACCGGATGCGCGAGGTCGCCCACGACCTGGCCCGCGCGACCGACGTTCTCTTCCTCGGCCGGGGCGCCATGTTCCCCCTGGCCATGGAAGGCGCGCTGAAGCTCAAGGAAATCAGCTATATCCATGCCGAGGGCTATGCTGCCGGCGAGCTCAAGCACGGGCCGATCGCCCTGATTGACGAGGATACGCCGACCGTCGCCCTCGCCCCGCTGGACGATCTGTTCGAAAAGACCGCCTCCAATCTGCAGGAAGTGGCCGCGCGCGGTGGTCCTGTGGTGATGATCGCCCCGCTGTCGGCGCCCACGCCCCACGGAACGGGCATCACCCGCATCGAGGCGCCGGACTGTCACCCCCTGATTGCACCGCTGGTCTATGCCATCCCGGTCCAGATGCTGGCCTATTTCACCGCTGTCCAGAAGGGCACCGACGTCGACCAGCCGCGGAACCTTGCCAAGTCCGTCACGGTTGAGTGATCCCGTCCAGGAGTTGTCCATGACCGCCACCCCCGCCCGCCTGCGCAAGGCCGTCCTGCCCGTCGCCGGTCTCGGCACCCGGGTCCTGCCCGGCACCAAGACCACGCCCAAGGAACTGCTGAACGTCGTCGACCGCCCGATTCTGTCCTACATCGTCGAGGAAGCGCGCGAGGCCGGGATCGAGCACATCGTCTTCGTCACCGGCCGCGCCAAACAGGCGATCGAGGACTATTTCGACCACCAGATCGAGCTGGAGGCCCAGCTTGAGGCCAAGGGCAAGACCGACATCCTGGCGATGATGAACGGCGAACTGGCCATGGCCGGCGAGATGAGTTTCACCCGCCAGATGCAGCCCAAGGGCCTTGGCCACGCCGTCTGGTGCGCCCGCGACATCATCGGCGACGAACCCTTTGCCGTCATCCTGCCCGACGTCATCGTCGACGGTCAGCCCGGCGCCCTGAAACAGCTGGCCGACGTCTATGCCGAGGTCGGCGGCAATGTCATCGGCGTCGAACAGGTGCCCGAGGCCGACACCCACAAATACGGCATCGTCGACCCGGCCGAGCGCAACGGCCGCCGCATCTCGATGAAGGGCATGGTCGAAAAGCCCCCGCGCGGCGAGGCCCCCTCCAACCTGTCGATCTCGGGCCGCTACATCCTCCAGCCGCAGATCTTCGACCTGCTGGCCACGCAGGGCCGGGGCGCCGGCGGCGAAATCCAGCTGACCGACGCCATGGCCCGCCTGATGCAGGACCAGGCCTTCACCGCCTATGAGTATGAGGGCGTCACCCACGACTGCGGCGACAAGATCGGCCTGCTGCGCGCCAATGTCGCCCTGGCCCTCAAACGCCCCGACCTCGGCGAGGCCGCGCGGGAAGCCATCTCGGCCCTGCTGTAGGGTGCCACGGTCCGGCGGGCCCCCCGGGGCCTTAATCGTGACGGGTTCTGTGCTATAAGCCCCGCCTTTCCACCCGTCCCGCCCGCTTCGACAGGATTGCTCCCGTGAGCATCACGCTCGATCTTTCCCGCGCCCAACCGGCCACGGCTGCGCCCG
>JAHJYN010000193.1 GCA_018826885.1 Alphaproteobacteria bacterium
CGTCGTTCAGATACAGGGCATCGCCCTTGCGCAGTTCGACCTGGCACAGGATCGAGCTGGACTCGGCGACCAGCGCCCGGCCGGGTTCGCACCACAGCTCGGTGGTTTCCGAGACCGGCATTTCGTTGAAGCCGCGATGGATGGCGTCGGCATATTCCTGCATGTCCGGCGGGACCATGCCCGGATAGACCGAGGGGAAGCCGCCGCCGACATCGACGATGTCGACGAACACCCCGGCGCGACTGATCGAGCGGCCGACCTGGGCCATGGCGGCCTCATAGGCGGACGGACGCATGCACTGCGAGCCGACGTGGAAGCTGACCCCCATCAGCCCGTCCTTGACCGCCTGGCGCACGGCCAGCAGCAGGGACGGGGCCTGATCCGGCGAGACGCCGAACTTGCCCGACAGGGTATAGGCCGCGCCATCGGCCGAGACGGCCATGCGCACGACCAGGTTCAGGTCGGCGGCCTGACCGGTGGCGTCCAGGATCTTGTGCAACTCCTCGACGCAATCGAGCGAGAAGGTGCGGACGCCGTGGTCGAAATAGGCGCGGGTGATCGCCGCGCGGCTCTTGACCGGGTGCATGAAGGCCAGACGTGCGTCGGGGCTGACCGAACGGACCAGTTCGATCTCGGCCAGCGAAGCCACGTCAAAGGCGGTGACGCCCGCCTCGACCAGGGTCTCGATGACCCAGCGCGACGGATTCGCCTTCACCGCATAGAAGACGTCAGCCTTTAGATTGTCCTGGAACCAGCGCGCCGCTACGGAAACCGAACGCGGCCGCACCAAGGCGACGGGACGTTCAGGGGACCGCTCACGGACCAGGTCCAGGGGAAATTGGTACGTGCGCAATTCACGTAACCCCCTGCAAATTGTTAACCCAGACCGGCGTTAGCGGCGCAAGCATAGGACCTACGGGGTCCGCCGGAACCCGCGATATGGGGAAAACGCAGTGTCATGTAAAGCGGTAATTTCGTGGCGGTTTCGCCGGGATCGCTTGCAGGGCGGGGCCCGAGACCGCATTCAGGGGGCCACGGGGCAGCATGAGGGGCATGGACAGATGAAGGCCGATACGCTGCGCGACTTCCTGCGCGGACTGGGCATTGCGGCGCTGGCGGGGCTGGTGCTGGCGCTGAGCGGGGCGTTCAGCGACCCGGCGCTGTCCCTGTGGCACCGGATTGCCTATTGGGTGCCGCTGATGGTGCTGGGCGGGCTGTGGGGCCAGGTCTGCGGCTACCTTGTCGAGCGGTTCCTGGATCTGGATGACCGACCGTGGGTGATGGTCGGGGTGCTGACGGCCCTGATGTTCGGGCCGATCCTGCTGATGGTGTGGCTGGCCACCGGCCTGTTCTTCGAGGGGCGGATCTATCCGCTGTCGGCCATGCTCTATCTGGTGGCGCCGGTGCTGAGCATCACGGGAGCGATGAGTGCCATCAATGTCTTCATCACCCGGGCCCGTACGGTCCAGACGCACGAGGCCGCGGCCGGTCAGGCGCCGGCGCGGTTCCTTGATCGCCTGCCGCCCAGGCTGAGGGGCGCGCGGCTGATCGCGGTCCAGTCCGAGGACCACTATCTGCGCCTGCATACCGACCGGGGCTCGGACCTGATCCTGATGCGGCTGGCCGATGCCCTGGCCGAGCTGGAAGGGCTGGAAGGCGCCCAGACCCATCGCAGCTGGTGGGTGGCGCGCGATGCCGTGCGCGACGTGGCGCGGGGGGACGGGCGGGCGACCCTGACGCTGGACGGGGGGCTGAGCGTGCCGGTCAGCCGCCGCCATGCCCGCGCCCTCAGGGCCGCCGGCTGGTACTGAGTGTCAGTCGGCCCAGATGCCATGGAAGCCGGCCGGCAGGGCCGTGTGTGAGCGCCAGCTGGCCACGGGGCCGTCTGACAGGCGGGCCATGTCCAGGACATGCAGCTCGGTGGTCCGGGTCCGCAGGTTGACGGTCGGGCCGACCAGCCAGGCGGCATCCTCGGCGGTCTGACCGGGCTTGGGCACCACCACCATCTCCTCGACCACATGGCCGGGTCCGAAGTCGTACTGGTGCGCCTGACCGGTTGACCAGTCCTGCAGGCCGATGGCGGTGGCGAAGGGGCGGTCCGGGGCCTCGCCCGCCGTGTGCAGGCTGAAGCGGCGGGCCTGACCGGCGCGGCGCGGATCGCTGCGCGGAAACTCCGCGACCACAGTGGTGCGCTCCAGCCGGGCCGAGCCGTCGGGGGACAGGACGGCGAGGGCCAGCTGCGCCGGCGCGCCGCCGACCGGGACGCCGTTCAGGACCTCGGTCGCGCCGGTCGCGGCAAAGCGCATGTCGGCATGGGCGCAGACGTCGAAGCGGATGGTGCCGTCGGCTTCTTCCCAGGCGTCGCCCAGATGGAAGAAGCCGAAGTCGGGCAGGTCGAACAGGCGGCGGCTGTCGAGATTATCCTTGTCGAGGACCAGCACCTGGGTACCGGTTCCGGCCTGCCAGTCGAAGGCGGCCGAGAAGGGCATGGTCCGGCGGACCTGCACCCAGGGCTGCAGCACGATCACCAGATGGCGGGCTGTGGCGGTGAAGTCGTGGAGGTAGGATGCGCGCGGCAGGGGAACGACGCTGGCGTTCTCGAGCGTGCCATCGGCGGCCAGGCGCCAGACGATGGCCTGGGCCCCGTTCATGCCGAGGTTCCAGATGCGGCCGTCCGGCTCGACCCGGGGGTGCGCCAGGAAGGGCATGCCCTTCAGGTCGTCGCGCAGGGTGACGAAGCCCCTGGTCTCCAGCGTGTCGGCGTCCATCGCCAGGGGCGAGCCCGCCTCCCAGAGCGCCCAGACGTCGTCGCCGACCCTGAGCATGGAGGTGTTGGCGGCATTGGCGTCGTCGGTCGAGCCGATCTCGGCGCGCGGATCGGCGGGGGTGCCGAAGCCGGGCATGACCATGGCGTCCAGTCGGGCCTCCTGACGACGTTTGGGGGTGTCGGCAAAGCGGGCGGCCAGGGTGGCCTCTCCGTCCGAGACGCTGAATTTGCGGATCAGGCCGTCGCCATCGAACCAGTGTTCAGCCGAGCCGCCCGGTCGGCGGAATTTGGCCGGGCCGTTGCGATAGAGGGCGCCTTCCAGCCCCGCCGGAGCGCGGCCGTGGATCCGTGTCAGGCGGTGGGGCGCGACGTCGCCCTCGAGGTCCCGGGTCACCAGTCCCCAGTCCGCGGCGGCGGCATCCTGGGCGGTCAGCAGGCGTGCGGCCTCGGCCACATCGGGGGTCAGGACGCTGCTGCCCATGGCGGCGGCTCCCAACAGGAAGGATCGGCGGGAAGGGATCATGGCGGGGCTCCGGCTTTCGGGGGGTTCGGATCAGCGCAGGCTGATGGTCTGGACGACGGCGCCGTTGACGTTGAAGCGGGCGCGCTCCCAGTTGGCCGGGCCCATATTGCCGACGGCATTGTTGGAGAAGGCATAGGGCTCGACCGGCATGCCGAAGGGGTTGAAGTTCATCTCGCCGTCGCCGTTCAGGTCGTGGAACGACCGCATGCCGTAGGAGCCGGGGGCGAGGCCGTCGAAGGTCACGGTGACCGGGCTGGCGCTGGCCGGGACGGTCATGGCGGCGACCGGCTGGTTGCCGTCATAGCCGGCCTTGGAGCTGAACAGGACGACCAGGACCGAGCCGGTGCGGGCGCCGGTCTCGAACTCGAAGGTGACGCTGGAGTCCTGGGCGAGGACGGGGGTGGTGGCGGCGGCGCCGAGGGCGGCGATGGCGGCGGCGATCAGGGCGATACGGGTCTTCATGGCGGTCTCTCCGGTCAGGTGACGGGGCGGTACGCCCTGTCGATGACCTGACCCTGAGCCGGGCCGTCCGGTGCCGCCACCGCACTTACGGAAAGCGCCGCGCCGCCTTCGCCAACGGACAGGTCGAACCCGCGCGCGGCGGTTGGCGATACGCGAACGGACACCCGGTTTCGGGCAGGGTGTCGTCAGTCGTCCTCGATGCGATCGATGTCGTCGTCGGTCAGGCCGAAGTGGTGGCCGATCTCGTGGATCAGCACATGGGCGATCAGATCGGAGAGGCCGACGTCGCCGCGCTCGCACCACTCATCCAGAATGGGCCGCCGGTAGAGAAAGATGCGCGAGGGCTCGGCCGCCGGTCCCATCTCGTCGCGCCGTCCGACATCGACGCCGAAGTACAGGCCGGTCAGTTCGAAGGGCTCTTCCATGTCCAGTGCCTCGAGCGTTTCGGCATCGGCGAAGTCATCGACCCGCAGGACAACATCCTGTGACAGGCCGCGAAAGGGCTCGGGCAGGGCCTCCAGCGCCGCGCGCGCCACGGTGGCGAAATCGTCCAGCGAGGGGGCCACGGGATTGGCGTTCCAGGGCGAGGTCGGGGGAGATTTGGCGGTGGACAGGGGGTGGTCTCCGGACCGCGCGGGCATGGCGGTGCAAGCGCGCCATCTTGGGGTATGGTGAACGGGCGAATCAAGCCGCCGGGTCGGGCCTTTGGCGGAGGGAGGAAGGGCAAGCGTGATTGCCGGAGCGGACATCGCCTATGTGGCCACAGTCGGGGCCGCCGGTCTGGCGCTGGCGGTCAGTGCCTGGGCATGGCGGCTGGATGCCCGCGCGCGGCGCAGCGAAGCCGCGCTGGAAGCCGAGCTTGAGGCCCGCGCCGACCTGATCGCCACCCGCGATGCCTGTCTGGCGCTGATGCGCGAGGTCCGGGTCCAGATACTGGGCGATGCCGACAGCGACCTGCGGGCCGGTCAGGTGTTCGGCGATCCCGACCTGATCGCGACCATGACCCGGGCCGATCAGGCCGCTGGCGATGTGCTGATCGCCCGGGTGCGGGAGGCCGATGCCGCGCGGCTGAAGGCCTTGGTCCAGTCGGGCGTCGCCTTTGATCTGGCGCTGCAGACCGACGAGGGCGTCTGGCGGATCGAGGGCCGGGCGCTGGCCGGGTCGGCCTGGCTGCGGTTCACCGATGCCGAGATTTCCGCCGGGCTGGGGGCCGGCGAGAGTGCCGCGGGTCTGCTGGCCGATGCCTCGCCGGTACCGACCTGGGTGGTGGATTCCACCGGACGTCTGGCCTGGGCCAACAGGGCCTGGCTGGCGGCGGTCAAGGCCGGCAGTCTGGAAGATGCCCTGCAACGCCAGCTGACCTTTGACCGGGGGGCCGAGGCCATCGTCGCGGACGCCCTGCGTCAGGGCACGCGGCAGGAGGGGTTCCGCTGGACCGCCACGGATGGGCGTCGCAAGGCCTGGCGGGTGCTGGCCGAGCCCAGCGTCGGCGGCGGGGCGGTGACCGCCTTTGCCATCGAGATGACCGAGGCCGAGGAAACGCGCGACACCCTGCGTCGCCACGTCGAGGCCCATGACGAGACGCTGAATCATCTGGCCGATGCGGTGGCCATCTTTGGCCCGTCCAAGCGGCTAGCGTTTCACAATACGGCCTTCCAGACCCTGTTCGACCTCGACCCGGCGTGGCTGGACGAGCGGCCGACCCATGCGGAGCTGCTGGACCGGCTGCGCCAGCGTCGGCTGCTGCCCGAGGTGATCGACTATGCCAGCTGGCGGGCGCGCGAGCTGGAATTCTATGGCGCGACCCAGGCGACCCCGGACGACAGCTGGTCCCTGCCCGACGGCCGGACGCTGCGCGTGGTGCGCCAGCCGCACCCGCTGGGCGGCATCCTGCTGATCTTCTCGGACATCACCGATGAGCTGAACCTGCGCAGCCGCTTCAACGGCCAGATCCAGGTGCAGCGGGCGACGCTGGACAAGCTGAACGATGCCGTGGCGGTGTTCGGTTCGGACGGGCGGCTGCGCCTGCACAATGAGGCCTTTTCGACCTTCTGGGGGCCGTCGCCGCATCGGTTCGATCCGCAGGCCGATTTCGAGGCCGTGGCCGAGATCTGCCGCAAGGTGCTGCCCGATGCCGGGCTGTGGCTGGGGCTGAAGGCGCGGGTCGCCGACCCCGATCCCGAAAGCCGGGTGGCGGTGTCGGGCGAGGGGCGGACGGTCGACGGACGGATTGCCGCCTGGCAGAGCCGGCCCCTGCCGGACGGGGCGACGCTGGTGGCCTTTTCCGATGTGACGGCCCAGCGGGCGCTGGAGCAGGCCCTGGCCGAGCGCGAGGCGGCGCTGGCCGAGAGCCAGGCGCTGAAGCGGGAGTTCGTCGGCAGTGTCTCCTATGAACTGCGGACGCCGCTGACGACCATCGTCGGCTATTCCGAGCTGCTGGAGGCCTCGGGCGAGCTGCCGGAGCGGAGCCGCCAGCATGCGGGCGCCATCCGCATCGCCGCGACCCAGCTGGCGCGCTCGATCGACGATGTGCTGGACATGGCCCAGATCGATGCCGGCGAGATGGACCTGTCGATCCAG
>JAHJYN010000194.1 GCA_018826885.1 Alphaproteobacteria bacterium
GGGATGGGGTCGATCACCCTGCTGCTGGGGCTGATCTTCTATGTCGCCTCGGTGATGGCGACCAAGCTGTACGGCGGCGACTTCCCGCAGTGGTTCGGCTCGATCCCGGCCTCGGCCTATTCCCTGTTCCAGATCATGACGCTGGAGAGCTGGTCGATGGGCATCGTCCGGCCGGTGATGGAGGTCCATCCCTATGCCTGGCTGTTCTTCGTGCCCTTCATCCTGTGCACCACCTTCACCATGCTGAACCTGTTCATCGGCATCGTCGTCAACGCCATGCAGGCCGAGCACGAGGAAGAGGCCCGGGCCGAGCGGCACAAGCTGGAAGAGGACCTGCGTCTGGCCAGCGAGGAACGCCAGAAGGCCCACGCCGAGGACGTCGCCGACATGGCCGCCCTGCGCGGCGAACTGGCCGAGCTGCGACAGGCCATGACCGATCTGACCACCAGCCTGGCGCGCCGCCTCGGCTAGCTGCAGGCCGCGCCCCTGTGCTAGGCGGGCGGCCTGCCGAGGAAGGACACTGCCGTGCCGCATATCCAGGTCAATGGCGAAGACCGCGATGTCGCTGCCACCACCCTGACCGCCCTGGTCGAGGAACTGGGCCTCGACCCGCGCAAGGTCGCCATCGAGCGTAACCTCGAGATCGTGCCGAAAACCCTGCACCCCACCACCCCCGTGACCGACGGCGACCGCATCGAAATCGTCCAGTTCGTGGGGGGTGGGTGAATTTGGCACTGCGCCTCTTTTGCAGGATGCGCAGGAGGCCTAGGTGTCGCGCATGAGCGATACATACACGAACGACACCTGGACCGTTGCCGGTCGCACCTTTTCCTCGCGGCTGATCGTCGGGACCGGCAAATATGCCGACTATGCCCAGAACGCGGCGGCGGCCGAGGCGGCGGGGGCGGAGATCGTCACCGTAGCCCTGCGGCGGGTGAACCTGTCCGATCCCAGCCAGCCCATGCTGGTCGATTACGTCAAGCCTGACCGGTTCACCTATCTGCCCAATACGGCCGGCTGTTTCACCGGCGAGGATGCGGTCCGCACGCTCAGGCTGGCGCGTGAGGCGGGTGGCTGGAATCTGGTCAAGCTGGAGGTGCTGTCGAACACGCCGCACCTCTATCCCGACATGCCCGAGACGCTGCGGGCGCTGGAGCTGCTGGTCAAGGACGGGTTCGACGTCATGGTCTATTGCACCGACGACGTCGTCATGGCCCGCCATCTGGAAGAAGCGGGGGCCGCCGCCATCATGCCGGCCGCCGCCCCCATCGGCTCGGGGCTGGGCATCCAGAACCGGGTCAATGTGCGACTGATCGTCGAACAGGCGAAGGTGCCGGTGCTGGTCGATGCCGGGGTGGGCACGGCCTCGGACGCCACCATCGCCATGGAGCTGGGCTGCGACGCTGTGCTGATGAACACCGCCATCGCCGAGGCCAAGGACCCGATCCGTATGGCGCGCGCCATGAAGCATGCGGTGATCGCCGGGCGCGAGGCCTATCTGGCCGGGCGCATGCCCAAGCGCCGCTACGCCAGCGCCTCGTCGCCGCTCAGTGGCTTGATCTAGCGGGCGGCTGCGATGGCCTGGGCGATGGCCTCGGGGGCATTGCTGGCGCTGGCCTGGCCGTTGATGAAGAAGGTCGGCGTGCCGTCCATGCCGACCGCGCCAGCCCCCGCCTGAACATCCGCCAGAATCCGGCTGACCGACGGGGCATTCAGGGCCGCGCCGTCGGGGCCAGTGTCGACATCGTTCTCGGCCAGGATGCGGTCGATGACCTCATGCGACAGGGCGCCCTCGGCCATCAGGGCCTGATGGACCGCGAGATACTTGCCCTGGCTGTGGGCGACCAGAGCGGCGCGCGCCGCGTGCTGTGACACCGTGCTGGTGCCGGCGTCGAGGATTGGCCATTCGCGGAACACGAAGCGGACGTCGGGGTGGGCGCGCATCAGCTCCATGACGCCCGGTGCCGCCGTCTTGCAGTACGGGCAGCGGTAATCGAAATATTCGACGACGGTCACCGCCGCGTCGGGCGGACCGAACACTGGCTCGCCCGGCCCCGGCTCCAACACTTGGGGCAGGGCGGCGATGCCTGCGTTCAGCCGCTCGATCCTCTGGCTGGCGGCCTGCTGGTCGCGGGCCTGAACCATTTCGTCGAGGATCTGGGGGTTTTCGACCAGATAGGTCCGCACCCGGGTCTCGAAGCCACCGCCAAAGCTGGCCCAGGCCGACAGGCCGAGCGCGATCACGGACACCGCCACCGCGGACTGCACGCCATAGCGAGCCAGCCAACCGGGTTGCGGAACCGGCGTGGGAGCCGGAGGCGGCTGGACGGCCTCAGGGGCAGGCTTGCGCGCAGCGCGGCGCTTGGGGGCGGGCGGTGTGTCGGTCATGCGGTCTCTAGTTCACGGGTTCCGGGGGCAGGACCCCTGTTGGGCGCCTCGCCGTCGATTCGTCCAGCACCCGCAGGTCGTCCATGGTCGCTCCGGACGCCAGGATGATGTCCATGGCGCGGCGCCATTCCATCGAGCCGGGTTCCAGCATGTCGCGGGCGCGCAGGGCGAACTGGGTCGCCTGATCAATCTGACCGATGGCGTAGTGGTATTCGGCCGAGGCCAGCCGCGCCTCGCCCTCACGGCCCAGCTGCGAATAGGCCTGACCCAGCAGGCGCCAGGCCATGGGGTTGTCGTGCTCCAGAACCGTGGCCTGTTTCAGCTCGACGACGGCGCGTTCCAGCAGGTCGTCATCGCGCGATTCCAGCAAGGCGTGGCCCAGATTGATCCGCAGCAGCGGCGCGTCCGGCATGAGCTCGACCGAGCGCTGGTGCGCCTCGATGGCCTCGACCGGACGGCCTTCCTCGAAATAGATCTGGCCCTTCAGCTCCCAGAAGAAGGGGTTGTCGGGCTGTTCCTCGATCAGGGCATCCACGGCGGCCAGGGCCCGGTCGGTCTGGCCGTCGCGGAACCAGGCGATGGTCCGCGCATAGCGGGCGGGCAGGGAGGTATCACTCTCGGGATATTCGCGCAGGGTGATGCCCGGGTGATCCATGAAGGCGTGGATCTTGGCGATGATCAGGGCGTGCTCGGCCATCCGCTCGGGGCTGTCGACCTGGTCGTAGTAGGGCGACGCCTCGACGGGGCGGCGCAGGTTCTCGATCCGGCGCGAGGACAGGGGGTGGCTGCGGAAATAGGGAAACCGCCGGGCCTCGGAGAACACTTCCTGCGAGCGGAAATTCTCGAAGAATTCGACCAGCCCCCGACCCGATACGCCAGCGGATTCGAGCGCGCGAGCGGCGGTGATATCGGCCTCACCCTCCTGGCTCTGCATATAGCGCAGGGCGCCGAGGGTGCCGAAATACTGGCTGGAGGCCACCAGCATGGCGGCGGCGTCGGGCGCCCCGGCGACCGCGGCGAGCGCCCCGAGCGCCATGGTCATCAGGAAGGGCTGCATGCCCGCATTCTGCACCCCGTCGCGCAGGGTGTGGCGGTTGCGGATGTGACCGCCCTCGTGAGCGATGACGCCCAGCAGCTGGTTGGGATTGTCGGTCTCGAGGATCAGGCCGGTGTTCAGCCCCATGATCCGCCCGCGCGTGGCAAAGGCGTTCAGCGACGGGTCATTGACCAGCAGGATGGTGATCTCGTCCGGCTCCAGCCCCATGGCCGTGAACACGGGCGCCGACCAGTCGTGGATGATCCCCTCGATCTCCGTGTCCCGGATAATGCTCTGGGCATTGGCATGCGCGGGCAGCGCCAGCAGGGCGGCGATGGCGACGGCCACGCCGGTAATGCGGGAAACGGATCGCTTAAGCCAGCTCAAGGTACGCTCCTGTCCGACGGCGACCGGCCCGGCCGCCCTTCTCCGGGATCGTCATTGGTCGCCGGGCGACAAGGCCAAACAATGGCCATCCCGCCCGGCGTGACCGGTCACCGTGATCATCCCCCATGTGGGGAGGTCAGGTCAAAGACGCCACCACCCGCGCTTGGGCTTGGGCGGAGGGGCGGTGATCTGGTTCGGATCGCTGGCCAGGATTTCCTCGACATCGACCGTCTTGCGCGCCGGGGCAGGCTTGCTGGCGGCGACCGCCTCCGGTGCCTGCTCGACGACGGGTTCAGGTTCGGCCACGACCTCCGGTTCGACCGGTGTCGGCGGTACGGCCGTCTCGGCCTCGACTTCGACCGGAGCCTCGGCCGGGGCCTGTTCATCCGTGGTCTCAGCGGTCGCCTTGCGGCGCACCCGGCGGCGTTTCGGCGCGGGCTCTGCGTCCGCCGCTTCCGTGACCGGCACCGAGGTCTCGGTCTCGGCCGAGGCGGCGACAGCGGTATCGACCGGCGCCTCGTCGATCATGCCCTCATTGGCGGCGCGAGCCTCGGCGCGGGGGCTGGCCTCATCGGAACCGTTGCGATCCCGACCGCGACCGCGGCGACGCCGGCGACGGCGGCCACCGCCCTCGCGTTCGCCGTCACCGTCGTCGGGAGCAGGGTAGCTGTCCGGCTTGTCCGCCTGGGCCGCCCGGGGCTCGGTCGGGTCGGTGTCGGCATGCGGGTTCAGCGGGTCGAACCAGACATAGGGGTCGGTCAGCGAGGGCGTGCGACCGCGCACCCAGTTGAAGCCGTCCCGTTCGCTGTCCTCGCGGACGCGACGTCCGCCCCGACGACCCCGACGGCGACGGCGGCCCCCGTCGTCGCTGTCGTCATCCGTGGCCTCGGCGGCCGGGCCGCGCGGGCGACCCCGCTCGCGCGGTGCCCGCTCTTCCTGAACGGCCTCGTCGGCATCGTCGGACGCGCCGTCGAAGTCCTCGTCCTCGTCTTCGTCCTCGTAATCGTCGTCAAAGGCCAGGTCGTCGACCGGCATGTCGTCCACCGGCAGGGCGTCGGCTTCGGGCGCGACGAACTCGGGGTCCGTCGTCAGCCGCTCGACCGCGTACTCACCCGGCGCCAGGCTCTCGTCGACCGAGACCATGACCACCACACCGCGCAGCCGCGCCATGGCGTCCAGATAGGCGCGCTTGTGGTTCAGGATGTAGAGGGCGGCGGCCAGCGGCACCTTGAGGCCCACCGTGCCCGCGCCGTTCTTGCCGGCTTCGATGTCGACGCCGCGCAGCATCATCAGGGCGGCGGACTCGGCCGAGCGAACCCGCCCGGCGCCCTGGCAGTGCGGGCAGACCTCGGTCGCCCCCTCGATCACGCCCAGACGACGACGCTGGCGGCTGATTTCCATCAGGCCAAAGTCGGAGATGCGGCCCATCTGGATGCGGGCGCGATCCTTGGCCAGCGCATCCTTCATGGTCTTTTCGACCGACCGGTTGTTCTTCGACTCATCCATGTCGATGAAGTCGATGACCACCAGCCCGGCCAGGTCGCGCAGCCGCAGCTGACGGGCGGCCTCGACGGCGGCTTCCAGATTGGTCTTGTAGGCGGTCTGCTCGACGTTGCGTTCCTTGGTCGCGCGGCCCGAGTTGACGTCGATGGCGACCAGCGCCTCGGTCTGGTTGATCACCAGATAGCCGCCCGATTTCAGCGGAACGGTGGGCTGGTGGATCTGGGTCAGCAGATCCTCGATGCCGTGAGCGGCGAACAGGGGCTTGGAGCCCGTATACAGATGCACCTTCTTGGCGTGGGCGGGCATCAGCACGCGCATGAAGTCGCGCGCCTGTTTCCAGCCCTCATAGCCCTCGACCTGGATGCCGTCGAAATCCTTGTCGAACATGTCGCGCACCGCGCGCCGGACGAGGTTCTCTTCTTCGTAGATCAGGCTGGGGGCGTTCGAGCCGAGGGTGGTCTCGCGGATCGTCTCCCACAGGCGCAGCAGATATTCATAGTCGCGCTTGATCTCGGCCTTGGTGCGCTTGGCGCCGGCCGTGCGGATGATCAGGCCCATGCCCTTGGGCACGTCCAGGGCGGCCGCGGCCGCCTTCAGGCGCTTGCGGTCCGTGGCCTGGGTGATCTTGCGCGAGATGCCGCCGCCCTTGCCGGTGTTGGGCATCAGCACGCAGTAGCGGCCGGCCAGCGACAGCCAGGTGGTCAGGGCCGCGCCCTTGGCGCCGCGCTCGTCCTTGACGACCTGCACCAGCAGGATCTGCCGGCGGCGGATGACGTCCTGGATCTTGTAGCGGCGCATCAGCCGGCGCTTCAGGCGTTCCTCGTCGGCCAGACCGCCTTCGGACTCGCCGTCGTCGCTTTCGCGGCCCAGGTCGTCGTGCTCGGACTCATCATCCGACGACGAATTGGACAGCTCGGCCATGATCGCCTCGCGATCGGCGACCGGGATCTGGTAATAGTCCGGGTGGATTTCGTTGAAGGCGAGGAAGCCGTGGCGATTGCCGCCGTATTCGACGAAGGCGGCCTGAAGGCTGGGCTCTACCCGTGTGACCTTGGCGAGGTAGATGTTTCCGCGAAGCTGGCGGCGGGCGCGGGATTCAAAGTCGAACTCCTCAACCTGCCGGGCTTCCACGATGGCGACGCGGGTCTCCTCGGCATGGGCCGCGTCGATAAGCATTGTCTTGGACATGAAGGATCTTTCCTGGGCGCGCCGGTCCCCGCCCGTCAGGACGTGTCCCGACCGGTCGAGCGGCTCGCCTATTTGAATGAGGGGCATGGACCCGGATGAACCCCGCGCAGACGGTCAGGCCGTCAGCGATACGGACAGGTTCGATCTCCAGATTCGAGCGGGTCGAAAGGCCCATGGTCGTGCGTGTTCCTGAAACGCGGCCCGCCGTCTGCCAGACATCCCATTCGTCGGGGGTCTTTCATTCGTGAGGCCGGTTCCGCCCTGTCGTCCGTCGGTCATGCCGTGCGGGCGTCAGAAGGGTGGGATCGGGGCTGATGGCCGCACCGCCCGCACGAAACGGGCCGCGACCGCAGCACACAGACAATAGGCAGCCCGTGCGCGAATTGAAAGCGGCTTGCTCTTAACGGAATCCACAGAGGCCTGTGTCAGGAAGACTGTCACCGTAAATCGGTCCTGAGACTGGCTGTGGTTACGACAGAATGCGCGCGACAGTGAAATTCGATCTGGCCCGGTGGGGGGCGAAGGAATGGGCTATGACCGCCCTGGCCCTCGTCGTGCTCTGCGCCCTGCTGCTGACCGCGACCCGGGGACTGGCCTTCGGCGCCGAGGGCGATGTGCTGCGGGTCCGCTTTGGCGGGGATGCCCAGCGCACCCGTGTGGTCATCGATCTGGATGCCTCCACACGGGGCACGGTGGTCGAGGCAGGGACCAGTGGGCAACTGGTCGTGGATCTGGACAATGTTCGCGCCGGTCGCGGCCAGAGCGGGCAGGGGATGGGGCTGGTCCGCGCCTATCGCGTCGCCCAGGCCGGCAGCCGCTCGCGAATCGAACTGGCGCTGGCCTCCGGTGTCGAGGTGGAACGGCGCTTCCTGCTGTCGCCCGGCGACGGCGTGGAGCATTATCGCTATGTCATCGACCTGAAGGCTACAGGCGAGGCTGCGGCCACCCTGGCCCCGCCGCCGGCCCGCGCCCCTGTGGTGGCCGCCCCGCGCGGTCGACGCGGCGACCCGCGTCCCCTGATCGTCATCGACCCCGGCCACGGCGGGCGGGACCCCGGCGCCTCGGGGCAGCAGTCGCGCGAGAGCGCCGTCACCCTCGCCGCCGGTCTGGCGCTCAAGGCCGAATTGGAGCGCACGGGCCGCTACCGGGTCCTCATGACCCGCCAGACGGACGTCTATGTGGGCCTGCCGCGCCGGGTCGAGATTGCCCGCGAAGCCGGGGCCGACCTGTTCATCTCCCTGCATGCCGATGCCGGCAATGACCCGGCTACCCGCGGCGCCAGCGTCTACACCCTGTCCGAACAGGGGGCGGGACGGGCGGTGCGCGAGTTCACGGGGCGTGACGACTGGCATCGCGAGCTTCATCTGCCCGGTCAGGATCCCTCGGTTGATCGTATCCTGCTGGACATGACCCAGCGCTCGACCCAGAATCGCTCGGCCTGGTTTGCCCGGTCGCTGCTGGGCGAGATCGAGCGCACCGGCCACCCCATGCTGCGTCGCAGCCACCGAGACGCCGGTCTGGCCGTGCTGCTGGCGCCCGATGTCCCGGCGGTCCTGCTGGAAATGGGATTCGTCACCAATCCCGAGGACGAGCGGATCCTGACGGACGAGCGCCGCCGTCGCGAGCTGATGCGGGGCGTCGTACGGGGCATCGATGCCTATTTCCAGGCGCTGCAGAGCCCGACCCGCTACGCCGGCACGCCGCAGGCCGGCGGCACCCCCTGAGGGGGTCCCGTCCCGCCCGTGACGCGACAAACCCTTTCGCGGGGCGGCGACGCGGGCTAAACCCTCCGGACAGGTCCTGTCGGAGTGAGCGGTGAAGATAGCCGAACGTTGGTTCGTGATGGCGGGTATCGGCCTTCTGGGCGCGATTGCCCTGGCCGGCCTGGTGGTCACCGTCTATGCGGCGTGGCTGTTCCATGACCTGCCCGATGCCACCGAGCTGGCCGATTACCGGCCCGCGACGGCGACGCGTGTCTATGCGGGCGACGGCACCCTGATCGGCGAGTTTTCCGAAGAACGCCGCATCTATGTCTCCTACGACCAGATTCCGCCTGTGGTGATCCAGGCGTTTCTGGCCGCAGAGGACCGGAATTTCTTCAGTCATGGCGGGGTCGACGTTTCGGGCCTCGGCCGGGCCATGTTCAAGAACGTCTTCAATGTCGTGACCGGCCGGCGCCTGGAAGGCGGTTCGACCATCACCCAGCAGGTGGCCAAGAATATCCTGCTGACCAATGAGACCAGCGTGAACCGCAAGCTGAAGGAAGCCATCCTTTCCAGCCGTCTGGAGGCGACTCTCAGCAAGGAACAGATCATCGAACTGTACCTGAACGAGATTTA